>JASFUJ010000302.1:0-5250 GCA_050050355.1 Acidobacteriota bacterium | reverse complement strand
GTCCGTCCGACCGGCGACCCGGTCGACGGAGGCGGGGGGCGCGGTTCCGGCGGTGCCGCATCCGGTCGCCGGCAGGATCAGCGAGAGGATTGCGAGGAGGGTGACGAACGGAGTGAGGCGGGTCCGGATCGGACGGTCTGGATTCGTGGCGGCGCTCATGGGGGCTCCCGGGCTGGAACGGTCTGAAGGTTTCGCGTCTGCTCAGAGCATACCTCGGCTCCGGAGGACCCGCTCCCGAGTAGAATCCGGAGCGGAGCGCTCCCGTGCACCTCGTCCTCCCTCTCACGCTCGCGACGACCCTCGGCTTCCTCGGCATCCACTACGCCGTGGCCCGCGGGATGCGGCGCTCCTTCAAGCGCAACCTCAAGCTCTCCCGCGGGATCGCGGCGGCGATCCTCGTGACCGCCGGCACGGTCAGTGCCGTCCGGTGGTGGCCACTGTGGGAGCGGACGTTCCTGACGGTGCATCCGGAGCCCCTGGACGCATGGCCCGTGGCCCTGTTCGCCGGCCACCTCGCGGCCGATCTCCTCTGGATCCTCGGGGGCCGGGTCTTCCTGGACTCGCGGGTGGCCCGGGACCTGGTGATCCACCACCTGCTGGGGATCGCCGCGTGTGCGGCCGCGGTCGTGCTCCACGCCGGCTACGCGGTGCTCGGCGTGGCGCTGGTCGCGGAGGTCCTGCCGGTCCTCACGGGGCTCGGCGCCCTCGCCCGCACCTGGCGCCTGGAGAACGTCGAGCACCGGGTCCTGCGGACGAGCCTCGGCGTGATCCTGGGGTTCCGGATCCCGCTCTGGATCGTCCTCGGCGCCACCTTCTGCGCCACCGTCTTCGGCCCGGAGCCGCCGGCCATCCACGTCACCGCGGCGCCCATCGCCCTCCCCGCCCTCGCCCTGGTCACGGCCCTCGACCTCTACTGGGTCCGTTCCTACCTTCGAATCCTGCGCGACTTTCCCCGGCGCGGCGTCGCGGACCTGTCGCTCGATCCGCTGGCACCCTGGTTCGTGGACGACGTGTGAGGGGCGAGTCGGCCGGGAGACCCCACAGCGGCCGGGCGCCCGCCGGATGGTAGACTGAGAAATCGGGTCCATCGTTCGGATGCACTGTGCGAGCGGATCCTCCGGACGGATGCCCGACGTCGACGATGACCCAGGGCGAACACACCGGCGGATCGAGGTCCCCGGACCGCACCGAGCCCCACTCCGAGAGCGACCACGGGTACCGGCAGCTCATCGAGCTCTCCCCCGACACGATCGCCGTCCACGACCGCGGCGTCGTGCTCTATGCCAACCGCGCCAGCGCCGCGCTCCTGGGGCTCGAGAGCGTCGACGAGCTCCTGGGCCGGTCCGTCGACGAGCTCATCGCCCCGGATTCCCGCGAGCGGATCCGGGCCCTGCTGCGCGAGGTCGAAGGCTACGCCCCCAGCCGGCGGATCCTGGTCACGGGCCTCCACCTGGTGAACGATCGCGTCGTGGACCTGGAGATCTCCGCCGCACCGGTGATCTGGGAAGGCCGGCCGGCCCGCCAGATCGTCGCCCGCGACGTCACCGAGCAACGGCGCGCCGAGGCACGGCTGCTGGAGACCCGGCAGCAGTTGCAGACCCTCCTCGACCACGCTCCGGAGGCGGTGGTCGTCTACGACGCCGACCGGCTGGTGTTCACCGACTGCAACGCGAACGCCGAGAGGCTCTTCGGCCGGCCGCGGGAAGAGCTTCTGCAGTCCGGTCCGGGCGAGCTCAGCCCGGAGCGCCAGCCCGACGGACGCACCTCCACGGAGGTGGCCCGGGAGAAGATCGAGGGAGCCCTGGCCGGCCGCTCCATGGTCTTCGAATGGTGCCATCTCGACAGCTCGGGTCGTGAGATCCAGTGCGAGGTGCGGCTGGTGCGACTGCCCTCGGCGGGCCAGCGGCTGCTCCGGGGCAGCATCCTCGACATCACCGAGCGCAAGCGGGTGGAACAGGAGCTCCGGGCGTCCGAGGAGCGCTTCTCCAAGGTGTTCCACGCGAGCCCGGTGGCCATCACCATCTCCCGGGTGAGCGACGCCCGGTTCCTCAACGCCAACGACAGCTTCCTGGCCCTGACCGGCTACACGCGGGGCGAGGTGGTGGGCCGCCGGGCCGAGGAGCTGGACCTGTGGGTCGACCCCGAGACCCGACGGGCCATCAGCGGCTCGGGCCACGGCGACGAGCCCTACCTCACGGTCGAAGGCCGACTGCGCACCAGGACCGGCGACATGCGCCACGTCCTGGCCTCGTTCGTCCGGATCGAGGTGGACGGCGAGGACTGCATCCTCGCGCTCGGCAGCGACATCAGCGAGCGCAAGGCGTTCGAGGAGCAGCTCCGCCACCTGGCGTTCCACGACCCGCTCACCGGCCTGCCCAACCGGGCGCTGTTCGAGGACCGCCTGTCCCACGCCCTCAAGCGGTCGCGGGTCGAGCACGAGACGCTGGCGGTGCTCTTCCTCGACCTCGACCGGTTCAAGGTGGTCAACGACACCCTGGGGCACACCGCGGGGGATGCGCTGCTGGCGGACGTGGCCGAGCGGCTGCGGCGCAACCTGCCCGACGAGAGCACGCTCGCCCGCTTCGGCGGAGACGAGTTTGCGATCCTGCTCGAGAGCGTCCGGGGCAGGAGCCAGGTCCGGCAGACGGCCAAGAGGCTGATCGCCGCGCTCGAGGCGCCCTTCCAGGTGATGGAGACCCGGGTCCACGTCACGGCGAGCATCGGCGTCGCCTTCTCCGAGGACGACGAGGGGTCGGACGACCTCATCCGCTACATGGACATCGCCATGTACCGGGCCAAGCAGAGCGAGGGCAGCGGGTACCGGATCTTCGATCGGCGGCGGGACTCGGCGGCGACGCTGCGCCTGCACCGGGAGAACGACCTCCGCCACGCCCTGGAGGACGACCAGCTCGAGCTCCGGTTCCAGCCCATCGTCTCCCTGGCGTGGGGGGAGGTCCAGGGGGTCGAGACCCTGTTGCGCTGGCGTCACCCGGAGCGCGGGCTGATCTCCCCCCCGGAGTTCGTGCCGCTGGCCGAGGAGCTGGGGCTCATCGTGCCCATGGGCGAATGGGTCCTCCGGAACGCCTGCCGGCACACGGCGGGCTGGCGCGAGCGCCTGCTCGAGAAGCGGTCGTTCCGGCTCAGCGTCAACCTGTCGGCGCGCCAGCTCCAGGTGAAGGAGCTCGCGGAGTCGGTCGAAGAGATCCTCGCGGACACCGGCCTCCCGGCCGAGACGCTCGAGCTCGAGCTCACCGAGAACGTGGCCGTGCAGGCCACCGAGCAGCTCCGGCGCCTGCGCGCCATCGGCGTCCGGCTCGCCCTCGACGACTTCGGCACCGGCTACGCTTCCCTCGCCTACCTGCGCCAGCTCGAGGTCGACACCCTCAAGATCGACCAGTCCTTCATCCACGGCCTCGAGCAGCCCGGGACCGACGAGACCCTGGTGCGCTCCATCCTCTTCCTGGCGGAGCAGCTCGGCCTGGAGGTCATCGCCGAGGGGGTCGAGACCAGGCGCCAGGCGGACCGGCTCCGCGCCATGAGCTGCCGCCGCGCCCAGGGGTTCTACTTCGCCCGGCCGGTCCCCGCGGCGCAGATCGAAGAGATCCTCGCCCGGACGCTCCCGGAGGCCGCCGGAGACTCCACCGCCCCCGAGCCGGGCTCGGGATCGCCGCCCCCGCCGCGCCGCTCCGCCTGAGCCGCCTGGCGGTCCGCCCACCCCTGCGGTCTGACCGTCCCCACCCTCTCGGGTCGGGCGGGCGCGCGGGCCGGGCGTTTAGTCTGACGAGAGAAATGTGAGGAGGAAGATCATGAAGGAGCTTTTGCCAGAGAGAGCCAGGGAGTACCAGGAGCGGGCCCACCAGGTGGCCGAGAGCGCGGTGCGGCCGGTGGCGGCCGAGCTGGACCGGACCGGCGAGTACCCGTGGAGCGTGGTGGAGGCGTTGCGGGACGCCGACCTCATGGGAATCTGGATCCCGACCGAGTACGGCGGCCAGGGAGCCGGCGTGCTCGACCTGTGCGTGGTGGTGGAAGAGCTGTCCAGGGCCTGCGGCGGCGTGGGCGTGGCCTACGCGGTCAACGCCCTGGGGAGCTTCCCCATCATCGTCGGCGGGACCGACGAGCAGAAGCGGCGCTGGCTTCCGGCGGTGGCTTCCGGGGAGAAGCTGATCGCCTTCGGCCTCTCGGAGATGGCCTCCGGCTCGGACGCCGGGAGCCTCCGGACCCGGGCGGAGCTCGACGGCGATCACTACGTGGTCGACGGCGACAAGAAGTGGAACACCAACGGCGGCGCGGCCTCGATCTACACGGTGTACTGCTCGACCCGCCCCGACCGGGGCAGCCGGGGCATCTCGCCCCTGGTGATCGAGAAGGGAACCCCGGGCTTCGAGATCGGCAAGCGCGAGGACCTGATGGGCATCCGCTGCGTGCCGGTGCACGAGCTCCATTTCCGCGACTGCCGGGTGCCGAAGGAGAACCTGCTGGGCGACAAGGAGGGCCGCGGCTTCGCCAACGCCATGATGACCCTCGACCGGGCGCGGCCGGGCGTCGCCGCCCAGGCCGTCGGGCTGGCCCAGGGGGCCCTCGAATGGGCCATGCGCTACACCTCGGAGCGCCAGCAGTTCGGCCAGTCGGTGATGAGCTTCCAGGCGATCCAGTTCATGCTCGCCGACATGGCCACCCAGATCGAGGCGGCGCGCCAGCTCGTCTACTCCGCCGCCCGCGCCATCGACGAGGGGATGTCGGGGGCCTCCAAGTACGCCGCCATGTGCAAGGTCTACGCGAGCGACGTGGCCATGCGCGTCACCACCGACGCGGTCCAGCTCTTCGGCGGCTACGGCTACACCCGCGACTACCCGATCGAGAAGTACATGCGCGACGCCAAGATCACCCAGATCTACGAGGGCGCCAACCAGATCCAGCGGCTGGTCATCGGCCGGGCGTTGACCAAGGAGGCCACGTCCCTGTCGTCGATGCTGGACGTCCGGGTCGAGCACTTCCCGGAGGTGGAGGCCGAGCCGGTCGGGGCGGGCACCGGAGACGGAGGTGACTCGTGACGACGATCACGACGGTCGAGCTCGCCTGCACCGGCAGGGTCCGCCTGGGACCGCTGTCGCCCGAAAGCCTCGCCCGGCTGGAGGCCCTCGGCGGCGAGTGGCTGGAGCTGGATCCGGAGGAACGGACCCTGGTGGTGTGCCACATCCAGCCCGGCGGAGCGCCCACCCTGTCCGCCCTGCCGGCGGAGCTGATCGCGTT
>JASFUJ010000301.1:0-5255 GCA_050050355.1 Acidobacteriota bacterium | reverse complement strand
CGGTCGCCGGAGGCGCGCAGCGCGGGGACCAGCCCGAACAGCAGGGAGGTGACCACCGCCAGCGCCAGGGCGACGGCGATGCCGCTGCCGTCGAGGCCGGCGTGCCCCAGGCGGGGGAGCTCCTGCGGGGCGAGGGCGACCGCCGCCTGCACCCCCCACCGGGCCAGCAGCAGCCCGAGTGCGCCCCCTGCCAGCGCCAGGACGAGGCTCTCCACCAGCAGGAGCCGCACCAGCCGCCAGCGGCCGGCGCCCAGGGCCGTGCGGACCGCCATCTCCCGGCGCCGGCCGTCGGCCCGGACCAGGAGCAGGTTGGCCACGTTGGCGCACGCGATCAGCAGCACCAGGCCCACGGCTCCGGCCAGGGCCAGCAGCGCCGGGCGGACGTCGCCGAGCACCTCGCGCTCGACCGGCACGAGTCGCGCGGCCCACGGGTCCGTGCCCGGGTAGTCGTCCGGGTGGCGCCGGTGGAGCTCGGTCAGGCCGGCGTCCAGCTCGGCGCGGGCACCGTCCGGGCTCGCGCCCGGCGCCAGGCGCCCCACCGCCCAGACGGTCCGGGCCGGGCGGGCCTCGGCGGCGGCCCGGGTCAGCGGCAGCGGCCGGTAGAGCTCGGTCTGGCCGCTCCACCGGTAGTCGGTCGGCAGGACGAAGTCCGCGGGCATCACCCCGACGACCTCGAGCGCGGCGCCGTCGACCCGGATCGTGCGCCCGAGGATCGAGGGGTCGCCTCCGAGCTCCTCGCGCCACAGGGATGCGGAGAGCAGCGCCACCGGGGCGCCCTCGCCCTCGAAGTCCCCGGGGACGAAGGTGCGGCCCAGGGCGGCCTCGGCACCGAGGAGGGGGAGCAGCTCGCGGGTCAGCCCCGCCGACCAGAGCAGCCGCGGCCGCTCGTCGAGGGTGAGGGTCTCGCCGCGGTACTCGAAGCCCCCGAGGGCGTCGAGGGCGTCGGTGCCCTCCCGGAGCGCCCTCAGCTCGCGGACCGAGAACCCGATCGGATCGTCGGCGGCGCCGGCCGGTCCGTTCCACACCATGGTCAGCCGCTCCGGCTGGCTCCAGGGAAGCGGGCGGAGGAGGACCGCCTCGACCACGCTGTACATGGCCGCGTTGCTGCCGATTCCGAGGGCCAGGATCGCCACCACCAGCGCGGTGAAGGCCGGGCGGCGCGCGGCGCTCTTGAGGGCGGTGAGGGCGTCGTGCAGGAGCTGGCTCATGGCGGGGTGTCCTCCGGGTCGTCCGGGATGATCGAGACTCTACAAATAGAGTATTGACTATACACGCGGCTGTGTGTATTCTACATCGTCCATGCTGAAATGCGCATATCAAGATGTGAACATGGTCCTGCGTCCGGAGGGGACCGGTGACTGAGCGCTGGGACGGTCCGTCATCGTCCGTGATCAAGGAGATGGGGCGCCGGTGCAGGGCTTTGCACGGCGACCGGGGGTGCGACCTCGCCCTCGGCGCTCCGGATTTCCCTCCACCCGACGAGGTGCGGGAGGCGGCGGTCTCGATCCTCGCCGGGCAGGTCCACCAGTACCCTCCGACGCCGGGCCTGCCGAAGCTCCGGGCCGCTCTGGCCGAGACCCGGTCGCGGATGCACGGCCACGCCATCGACCCGGAGGACGAGGTCACGATCACGACCGGCGCCACCGAGGGCATCATGGCGGCCCTCCTCTCGGTCGCCGACCACGGCGACGAGGTCGTTCTCATGGAGCCGGCCTACGAAGGGTACCTGCGGGGGGTCCGGGCCATCGGGGCGGTGCCGCGCCTGGTGCGTCTGCATCCGCCGCGCTGGGAGCTGGATCCGGACGAGCTGGCCCGTGCCTTCAGTCCGCGGGTCCGGGCCGTCGTCGTCAACTCCCCCCACAACCCCACGGGCCGCCTGTTCGGGGCCGAGGAGCTGGAGCTGGTGGCCCGGCTCTGCCGGGAGCACGACGTTGTGGCGATCACCGACGAGGTGTACGAGGGCCTGGTCTACGAGCGCCCGCTGGTGCCCCTCGCCTCGCTGCCCGGCATGCGGGAGCGCACCATCACCGTGAGCGGGGCGAGCAAGTCCCTGGCCCTGACCGGCTGGCGCCTGGGCTGGACGATCGCGTCGCCGGGGCTGACCGCGGAGCTGCGGACCGCCCACGAAATCCTCACCCTCACCGGCTCCCACCCGCTCCAGGCCGCGCTCCTCTCGGCCCTGCCCCTGCCCGAGCGGTTCTACTCCGACCTGGTGGCCGGGTACCGGCGCCGGCGGGACGTGCTGGTGTCGGGGCTCCGCCGTCTCGGGTTCGTGGCCGAGCCGCCGGAGGGCGCCTTCTATGTCCTCGCGGGGCACCCCGATCTTCCCGCCGGGAGCGGCACCGAGCTCGCCGAGATCCTGATGGGGCACGGCGTGGCGAGCGTGCCGCTCTCCGTCTTCTATCTCCGGGGGGACGCCGATCCGGACGTTCCCCCCATGGTGCGTCTCACGTTCGCCAAGCGGGTGGAGACCCTCGAGCGCGCGCTCGCGGCGCTGGCGGATCTCGGGCGGAAACGCCCGCGTCGTCCGGCGGCGGTGCGCGCGCCGGGCCGGGCGATCCCGCCGATTCAGTCGATGCAGGAGGAATGACCGCATGAGTGACTTTCAGCCGATCGAAGAGACCGCCGCGCCCCCGGAGGCCGCCGCGGCGCCGGGCTTCGGCGCCGCCCTGCGGGAGCGCAACTTCGCCCTGTTGTGGGCGGGCCAGAGCCTGAGCGCCGTCGGCAACTTCATGCTCCCGGTCGCCCTGGCGACCCTGGTCATGGCCCGGGGGGGCGGCGCCACCGGGCTCGGCCTGGTGCTCGGCCTGCACGCCTTCTCGATCGCGGTCGGGACCGGGGCGGCGGCGGCGGTGGGGGACCGGTGGTCCCGCGCCCGGGTGATGATCTTCGCCGACGTCATCCGGGCGCTCGGCGTGGGCTGCCTCGCCTTCGCCCCCATGGCGCTCACCGACCCCACGCTGCTCGGCCTCGTCGCCCTGATCGGCATCGGCGAGGGCCTGTTCCAGCCGGCGTTCTCGGCGGCCGTGCCGCGGGTCCTGCCGGAGGAGCTGCTGCAGCCGGGCAACGGTCTCAACGCGCTCTCGCTCCAGGGCGCCACGGTGCTGGGGCCGGCCCTGGCCGGCGTCATGGTGGCGACCCTGGGCGTCGGCCCCGCCCTCTGGATCGACGCGGGCACCTTCGTCTTCAGCGTCGGGACCCTGGTGGCGATCCGCGAGGCGGCGGTGGCGGCGCCGGCGGAGACGGCGCCGGGCGTGGGCGGCGCGGTCCGCCGCCTGGTCGACGACCTGAAGGAGGGGCTCCAGGCCGTCTGGTTCCGCCCCTGGATCGCCGCCACGGTGGGCGTCGCGACCGTGGTCATGGTGTTCGTGACGGCGCCCTCGCTGGTGGTTCTGCCGCTCGAGGCGGAGGCGCGGCTCGGAGGTGCCGACGCCTACGGGGCGGTGCTGGCGGCGATGGGGGTCGGCGCGGTCCTCGGCTCCCTGGTGGGCGGACGCATCCGGACCCGCCGGACCGGCGTGGTGGCGCTCTCGGGCACCCTGACCATCGCCGTGGCGGTCGGCGGGCTCGCCCTGCTGCCGTTCGCCGGCGTCCTGGTCGCCTGGGCGATCGGCGGGGCGGGCGTCACGGTCTTCCAGGTGCTGTGGAACACGGCGCTCCAGAAGGACGTGCCGGACCGGGTGCTGGTCCGGGTCATGGCCCTCAACACGCTGGCCGTCCAGGGGTTGATGCCGTTCGGCTACGCCGTCGCCGGCCCCCTGGTGGAGCGGTTCGGCACCCAGCCCGTGCTGCTGGTGGGCGTGGCGCTGGTGGTGGTGGTGACGCCGCTGCCGCTCCTGGCCCCGGGCGGGATCACCTTCTCCAGCCGGAGCTGACCGTGCCGGAAGCAGTCCACCGGATCGTGGCCGAGCGGGCGCGGCGGACGCCGCACGCTCCGGCGATCGTGGGCTCCGGGGCCGTCCTGACGTACGCGGAGCTCGACGGGTGGGCCGGACGGGTGGCTCAGCGTCTGCGGAAGCTGGGGCTGGGCCTGGAGCCGGGTCCGGAACCGATCGTCGCCGTCCGGCTGGAGCGCTCCCCCGCGCTGTACGCCGCGTGGCTTGGAGTGCTGAAGGCGGGCGGCGCCTTCCTGCCCCTCGACCCGGCGTATCCGGCCCGCCGGCTCCGGTTCATGCTCGAAGACAGCGGAGCCCGGGTGCTGGTGACCCGGGAGCCCGACTCCAGAGAGGGCTCCGCGGCGGCGGAAGGGGGGCCGGCCCGGCTCGATCCGGACCGCTCGAGGACCGGTCCCCCCGGCGGCCCTTCCGGCGGTCTCGGGGAGGCTCCGGTCGCGCCGGACCGGCTGGCCTACGTGATCTACACCTCCGGGTCGACCGGGACCCCCAAAGGAGTGATGCTGACCCACCGCGGGCTGGCGAACCTCTGCGCCTGGCACGCGGACGCCTTCGAGCTGACTCCGAGCGACCGCGGCACCCTGCTGTCGCCGCTCGGCTTCGACGCCTCGATCTGGGAGATCTGGCCGCTCCTGGTGCGCGGCGCCTGCGGGGTGATCGTGGAGGATGCGGTCCGGAGCGACCCCGGCGCCCTGGTGCGCCGGCTGCGGGACGCGGCGGTCACCGTCGCCTTCCTGCCGACGCCCCTGGCCGAGGTGGTCCTGGCCCGCCCCGATCTCGACGACCTCCCGCTGCGCCTGCTGCTCACCGGCGGCGACGTGCTGCGGCGCCGCGGCCGGCCGGAGCGCCGCTTCGCGCTGGTCAACGCCTACGGACCGACCGAGACCACGGTGTGCGCCACCGCGGGCACGGTCCCCGCCGAGAGCGGTCACGGCCCCGGGGGCTCCGGCGGCTCCGGCCGGCCGAGACCCGAGCCGATCCCCATCGGCGAGGCGATCGCGGGCGCCCGGGTGCGGCTGGCCGACGCCGCGCTCCGGCCGGTGCCGGACGGTGACCCCGGAGAGGTGCTGATCGGCGGCGCCGGGCTCGCGCGGGGGTACCTGGGACGGCCGGCGTTGACCGCGGAGTGCTTCGTGCCCGACGCGGACGGTCCGGCGCCGGGGGCGCGGCTCTACCGCAGCGGCGACGTGGCCCGCCGCCGCGGTGATCGGCAGCTCGAGTTCCTCGGCCGGAGCGACCGCCAGGTGAAGATCCGCGGCTTCCGGGTGGAGCCCGGCGAGATCGAGGCGGTGCTGCTGGACCATCCGGGGGTGCGCCAGGCGGCGGTGACCGTTCACCGGCCCGCGGACGGGGCGGCCAGCC
>JASFUJ010000300.1:0-5258 GCA_050050355.1 Acidobacteriota bacterium | reverse complement strand
CCCGCGTCGTTGACCGCGCAGCCGGCCAGGAGCGCCGTGTCCACGAAGGTCGGCGCGGAGGCCGCGGAGGTGCCACCCCCTTTGCAGGAGCTCGTCCAGAGGTGGTTGGGCGTGCCGTCGTTGGCCACGTAGAGGTCGAGGCACCCGTCGCCGTCGGCGTCGAACGCCACCGCGCCGAGGGCCTTCCCCGTGGCGTCCCCGAGGCCGGCGGACGCGGTCACGTCCTCGAAGGTCACGCCGTGCGGGCCGGGGCCCAGGTTGCGGAACAGCCGATCGCCCACGGCGCCGTACGCGGACGGGTCGCAGTAGTCCGGCGCCCCGGCCATGGTGGTGCACGGCCGGTGGGTCTCGAAGGTGAAGTCCAGGTAGTTGCCCACGTAGAGGTCCAGCCAGCCGTCCCGGTCGTAGTCGAAGAAGACCGCCGGCACGCTCCAGCGCGGGTCGTCCACTCCGGCGGCGTCGGTCACGTCCTCGAACGCCGGCGCGCCGCCCGGCGGCGTCACGTTGCGCAGCAGCCGGTTGCGGCCGAAGCCGGTGACGTAGAGGTCGGTCCGCCCGTCGCCGTCGTAGTCCCCGGTGGCCGCTCCCATCCCGTACAGGGCCTCCGGCAGCCCGGCCTCCGTCGTCACGTCGGTGAACCGGAGGCCGCGGCCCTCCGAGCGGTCCAGGTCGTTGCGGTAGAGCCGATCCGTGACGGGGAGGCGGTGGCGGTAGGGAACCGAGGCGTCCTCGATCCGAGCGCCCGGCCCGAGCTCCCGCCCCTGGACCAGGTAGACGTCCAGGTCCCCGTCACCGTCGTAGTCGATCAGCGCGCCGCCGGAGCCGAGGTTCTCCGGCATGTAGAACGCGCCGGCCATGCCGTTGAAATGGTGGAACTCCAGGCCCGACGCCTCGGTGACGTCGACGAACAGGGGGCCGTCCGGCAGCGGCGGCAGCGGGACGCCGGCTTCAGCGGAGGTGGCCGGGCCGGCCGACTCGCTCGCCCCGGAGGCCTCGCCCCGGGCCTCCGGACCGCCCTCCTCGCCCGGGTCCGGCGCGCAGCCGGCCAGCCCGACGATGGCCATGAGCGCTCCGAGCCCGACCGCCGGCAGGAGCGCCGGCAGAATCGGACCGGACGGCCGATTGCGCAGTCTGTCCATTGCGCGACGGATGCTACCAGCGTCCGGCCCCGGCCGGCCCGGACCTGCCCCAGGTCCGGCCAGCCGCCCGGTCAGCCGTCCAGCTTCCCCCGCTCCACCGCCACCCGGGCCGTCTGCACCAGCTTCTCCATCCGGGTCGCCAGCTCGTGCTCCAGCTCCCCCTCCGACAGGTCGTCCCGCTCCAGGAGATCCCGGTACGACACCCGCTTCGACCAGATGATCTGCGACCCGCCCCGCACCACCCGCAGATCGAACGCCGCCTCCTCGGTTCCCTGATCCTCGCACTCGATCAGGAAGCGGTCGCCGTCGTGCTCGAACGGGCGATTGATGCCGGGCAGCAAGAACCCCTTCCGTCTCGGAGAGCTCACTCGGCCACCTCCCGTTCGAGCTGCACCCGCACATCCATGCGCCCCTCCTTCTCCGCCACCACGTCCTGACCGACGATGCGCCACCCGGCGGTCACGTACTCCTCGAACAGCGTCGACGCCACCTCACCCGGGGAGAGATTCTCGAGCAGGACTTCCTTCGTCTCGATGTTGTCAGCCACGGCGCAGCGAGTTTACCGGATCGGCGGGCGCCGGGGAGGTGAGCGCGGGCGCCGGGGAGGTGAGCGCAGGCCCCACGGAGTTTCCCACACGCGAACCGTCCCCAGGGAGGGACGCCCCGCACCCCGAGCCGGTGCTGACTACCGGCGACGACCTGTAAGATGGTCCGCGATGACCATCACCGAGCCACCCGACACCAGGACCGACCTGTTCCTCGACCTCACCCCCGAACGGGTCCTCGAAGCGGTCGAAGCCGCCGGCCTCGAAACCAACCCGGTCTGCTACCCCCTCAACGCCTACGAGAACCGGGTCTACGAGGTGGAGCTGGCCGACAAGAGCCGGGTCGTCGCCAAGTTCTACCGCCCCACCCGCTGGAGCCGCGACCAGATCCTCGACGAGCACCGCTTCCTCCACGAGCTGGCCGAGCAGGAGGTCCCCGTCTGCACCTTCCGCGAGTTCCCCGAAGGCGGCACCCTGCGCACCATCGACGGCATCCACTACGGCCTCTCCGACCGCCGCGGCGGCCGCGCACCCGACGAGATCACCGACGAGCTCGCCCACCGCATCGGCATGCTCGCCGGCCGCATCCACGCCGCGGGCGCCCGCGGCGACGCTCCCCACCGGCCCCGCCTGACCTCCGAGTGGTTTGTCCACCGCCACCTGGAGTGGATGCACGAGCACGGCACCCTTCCCGACCACCTCGAAGCGGCCTACTTCCAGGTGGCCCGGGAGATCGCCGCCCTCTACGACGAGCTCGCCCGCGAGGGCGACGGGGCCGAGACGATCCGCATCCACGGCGACCTCCACGTCTCCAACCTCCTGCTGCGCGACGGCGTTCTCCGGGTGCTCGACTTCGACGACATGGTGGTCGGCCCTCCGGTCCAGGACCTCTGGCTCTGCCTGCCCGGGCGCGACGCCGACACCCGGCGCCTGCACGAGGCGTTCATCGAGGGCTACGAGACCTTCCGCCTCTTCGACCGCTCCACCCTGCGCCTGGTCGAGCCGCTGCGCGGCCTGCGCATCGTCAACTACAGCGCCTGGCTGGCCCGCCGCTGGCACGACCCCTTCTTCCCCCTCGCCTTCCCCCACTTCGGCACCGAGGAGTACTGGCGCTCGGAGCTGGGCGAGCTGGAGGAGACCCTGCGGGTGGCGCGCCGGGAGGCCGGAGGCGACCGGGTGGTCGAGGAGGAGGAACCCGAGCTGCTGACCAACGCCGACTACTTCTGGGACTGGGAGGATTGACGTGACCGAGCGCTCCCGAACCACCGACCCGGCCTCCAGCCGGATCAGGGGCTTCGGCACCACCGTCTTCGCGGAGATGAACGTCCTCGCGAAGCGCCACGACGCGGTGAACCTGGGCCAGGGGGCCCCCGACTTCGACGGCCCGGACCTGGTCAAGGAGGCCGCGATCCGCGCCATCCGGGACGGCCGCAACCAGTACGCCCCCACCGGCGGCGTGCCCGAGCTCGCCGAGGCGATCGCCCGCCACCAGGAGCGGTTCTGGAACCTCTCCTACAGCCCGGACGAGGTGACTGTCTACGCCGGCGCCACCGAGGCCATCTTCGCCGCGCTCCAGGCCCTGTGCGACCCGGGCGACGAGGTGGTCCTGTTCGAGCCGTTCTACGACTCCTACCGGGCGAGCGTGGCCATGGCGGGCGCCCGGGAGCGGGTGGTCACCCTCCACGACGATCCCGAGACCGGCTTCACCTACGATCCGGAGGAGCTCGAGGCGGCCATCGGCCCGCGCACCAAGCTGATCCTGCTCAACACCCCCCACAACCCGACCGGCAAGGTTTACACCCGCGCCGAGCTCGAGCACCTGGCCGAGATCTGCCGGCGCCACGACCTGATCGTGGTGAGCGACGAGGTCTACGAGCACCTGGTGTTCGGGGGCGGGCACCTGCCGCCGGCCGCCCTGCCGGGCATGCGCGAGCGGACGGTGACCATCTCGTCGGCCGGCAAGACCTTCAGCGTGACCGGCTGGAAGATCGGCTGGACCTGCGCGCCGCCCCCCCTGACCCGGGCGCTCCAGGCGGCCCACCAGTTCATCACCTTCTGCAACGGCACCCCGTTCCAGTACGCGGTGGCCGCCGGGCTCGACATGGACGACGGCTACTTCGACGACTTCCTGGAGGGGTACCGGGTCCGGCGCGAGCACCTCTGCGCCGGCCTCGAGGCGGTCGGCCTCGGCGTGCGCCGCCCGGAGGGCACCTACTTCGCCCTCGCCGACATCCGGCCGGTGGGCTGGAGCGACGGCGTGGACTTCTGCCGCATGCTGCCGGAGGCGATCGGCGTGGCCGCCGTCCCCACGAGCTCGTTCTACCTCCACCCGGAGGCGGGCCGCCACCTGGTGCGCTTCGCGTTCTGCAAGAGCCGGCCGGTGCTCGACGAGGCGGTGCGCCGGCTGCAGGGGCTGCCGGAAGCCGCGGCGCGGTCCGGGACGGAGGCGACCGCGGGGAGGTCGTCGTCGTGAAGATCGCCGCCCTCCAGACCGACATCGCCTGGGAGGATCCGGGCGCCAACTTCGAGCGCCTCGCCCCCTGGATCCGCGCCGCCGCCACCGCCGGCGCCCACCTGGTGGTCCTGCCGGAGATGTTCGCCTGCGGGTTCTCCATGAACACCAAGGCCGTCCGGGAGCCGTTCGACGGTCCCTCGGCCCGGTTCCTGAAGGAGCGCGCCGCCGAGCACGGCCTCTGGCTCGCCGGCTCGATCCCGGAGCTCCCGGAGGAGCCGGCTCCCCGCCGCGGGCGCAAGCCCCGGCCGTTCAACACCCTCGTCCTGGCCGGCCCCGGGGGCGAGATGCACCGGTACCGCAAGCTCCGCCCGTTCACGTACGCGAACGAGCACGAGCACTACGAGGCCGGCACCGAGACGGTCACCGTGGAGATCGAGGCCGACGGCGAGCGCCTGCGGCTCGGCCTGTTCGTCTGCTACGACCTGCGCTTCGCCGACCTGTTCTGGGACGTGGCCGAGGAGACCGACGCCTACCTGGTGGTGGCCAACTGGCCGATCGCCCGGCGGCGCCACTGGGTCAGCCTGCTCGAGGCCCGGGCGATCGAGAACCAGGCCTACGTGGTCGGCGTGAACCGGGTGGGTGAGGGCGACGGCCTCGAGTACGCCGGGGACAGCCGGATCCTCGACCCCCTCGGCGAGACCCTCGCCGCCGCCGCCGGCAGCGAGTCGATGCTCCTGGCCGACGTGGACGCGGCCCGGGTCAAGCAGGTCCGGAAGGACCTGCCGTTCCTGCAGGATCGGTAGCGGCCCGGCTGGATCTCCCCCTCGACCCCCATCCCCCGCCCCGGCCGGCACAGGTCCGGCCGCTACGGAGGAGAACGACAGATGTCGGGCCGGGCATGGCTACGACCGGTGACCTGCGGAGGGGCGCGGGGAGTCCCTCGCCGGTCGCAGGGTGCCGCCGAGGGAGGAGTCCTCCAGGTCTCCCCCCGGCCCCCCCCCTCGAAGGGGTGCAAGGGGGCGCCCCCGCCCGCGTGCCCTCCCGGCGAGCCCTCCGGCGGAGGCGTCCGCTCAGCCGCCGACCGGGCTCAGCCGGCCAGCCCCTTCACCGCCTCCACCA
>JASFUJ010000299.1:0-5267 GCA_050050355.1 Acidobacteriota bacterium | reverse complement strand
ACCGTGCTGGGGGACTTCGAGGAGGTCGGCGTCGGGGTCCAGGACGCGGGGGAGGGGACGGCGGTGGTGCTGCTGTTCGCGGTGCCCCGCATCTCCTGGTTCCGGGAGCAGGTGAAGCCGCTGGAGGACCTGGAGGAGGTGCGCCGTCTCGCCCTCGAGCGGGTCAACCGGGTCCGGACCGAGCGGGGCCTGGGTGCGGTCGAGGCCGACCCGGAGCTGGACCGGGCCGCCCAGGCGCACGCCGACGACATGCTCGAGCGGGGCTACTACGGCCACCGGTCCCCGGACGGCCTGCAGCCCCGGGACTGGGTGCAGCGGACCCGGTATCCGGACGTCTCGTTCCTGGCGGAGAACATCGCCAAGGGCCTGTTCGAGCCCGCCGAAACCGTCGACCGGTGGATGGACAGCCGGGACCACCGCCGGAACATCCTCCACCCGAAGGCCCGGGAGACCGGCCTGGGGGTGGCGTTCGGCGACACGGCGGACGGATTCCAGGTGCTGTGGGTCCAACTATTCGCCGCCCCGCGATAGCCGCCCGAGCACCGCATCTCGCGCCGTCCTCGCTCTTCCCTCCCTGCGGCGTACGGAAGTACGCCTCAGTCGTTCATCGCTGCGGGTGGCACGATCTGCAGCACTCGGACGGCGATCGCGTCTCGCTGCCGTACCAAGCCGGTGTGGCCCCGGGGCTTGTTCCTGGGGACTCCATCACCGCGGGTAGATCACCACGCGCCGGTAGGGCTCGGTGCCCTTGGCCTGGGTGACCAGTCCGGCGCGCTCGACCAGCTCGCGCTGGAGCCTGCGGATCGGCCGGTCCTGGGGCGAGAGCTCCACCGGGTGCCCCCGGTCCAGCACCTGGTCGATGCCCTCCTCGGCCTGCCGGAGGGCGAGCTCGTAGCCGTCGGTGAAGTCCTCGGCGTCCGCCGCTCCGGCCGGCCCGTCCGGTTCGACGCCCCGTTCGATGCCGAACTGTCCCCGCAGAAACTTCTCGATCTGCCCCACCGAGTTGCTCCGCACCACCTCGATCCGCAGCCCCCGCTCCCGGGCGTCCCGGAGCTTGCGCGGCTGGCGGCGGTCCTGGGCCTTGACCGTCAGCACCACGTCGGCCAGGGAGAAGTCGTCCACCAGGTAGGCGGGCACGTCCAGCTCGCCCACGGCCTTCTCCAGCTTCTCCTTCGAGACCGCGTACGGGAAGATCTTGAGGATCTTGCGCTCCGGCCGCAGCGTCGCGGTCCCGGCCGGTTGGGGCGCGTCGGGGACCGGTTCCTTGATCTTCACCTCGCCCTCGTCGGTGCGCACCCGGCGCTCCGGCCGGAGCGGCTCGCCCCGCAGGTGCCGGTCGACCACCAGGGCGATCTCGTGGTGGACCGCCAGGCGGTCCCGCTCCTGGATCTCCACCACCACGTCGAAGGTGGGCGGCGCCTTGCGCTCGAGGACGGTCTTCTGGGTGCGCCGCCGGCGCGCCTCCTCGTCGGACAGGGTGACGGCGTGGATGCCTCCCACCAGGTCGGAGAGGGTCGGGTTCTGCAGCAGGTTGTCCAGGTCGTTGCCGTGGGCGGTGGCGATGAGCTGGACGCCCCGCTCGGCGATGGTGCGGGCGGCCAGGGCCTCGGCGCCGGTGCCGATCTCGTCGATGACGATCACCTCCGGCATGTGGTTCTCCACCGCCTCGATCATCACCGCGTGCTGGCGGTCGGGGGAGGGTACCTGCATGCGCCGGGCACGGCCGATGCCCGGGTGCGGGATGTCGCCGTCGCCGGCGATCTCGTTCGAGGTGTCGACCACCACCACCCGCTTGCCCAGGTCGTCCGCCAGGACCCGGGTCGCCTCCCGGAGCAGGGTGGTCTTGCCCACGCCGGGCCGGCCCAGGAGGAGGATCGACCGGCCGTCCTCGATCACGTCGCGCAGGATGTCCACGGTGCCGATCACGGCCCGGCCCACCCGGCAGGTGAGGCCGATCGCGGCCCCTTCCCGGTTGCGGATGGCGGAGATCCGGTGGAGCGTGCGCTCGATGCCGGCCCGGTTGTCGGCGCCGAAGCGTCCGATCCGCTCGACCACCGCCGAGAGCTCCGCCCGGGAGACGGGGCGCTCGCCGATCTCGAGCACCCGGTCCGGGAACCGCGCCTCGGGCACCCGTCCCAGGTCCAGGACCACCTCCAGGAGCTGCTGCCGGTCCGGCGCCGCTTCGATCACCTCGCGCACGGCAGCGGGCATGATCTCCAGCAGGAGGTCCAGGTCGTCGGTGATGGCGCGCTGTGTGGTCACGTCGATCCCTGTCGATCTCTCCGGGGAAGCGGGTTTGCAACCGGCGTACCGGATCAGGAGAACAGCCAGCCGAAGTAGCCCAGGAACCCGAACAGGAGCAGGAAGCCCTCCCACCGGTCCAGGTGCCGGCGCGAGATCAGCATCGGCCAGAGCAGCACGCTGAAGACCATCATCACCGACAGGTCGGACCAGGCGCCGCTCACCTCCACCTCCATGGGCCGGGTCATCGCGGTGGTGCCGAAGATGGCCAGGACGTTGAAGATGTTGGAGCCGACCACGTTTCCCAGGAGGATGTCGCCCTCCCGCTTGATCGCGGCCACGACGGCGCTCGCCAGCTCCGGCAGGCTGGTGCCGAGAGCGACCAGGGTCAGGCCGATCACCCGCTCGTCGATTCCCATGGCGAGGGCGATCGACACCGCCCCCGTGACGAGGGCCTTGGCCCCGAGGACCAGCAGGCCGATCCCCACCGCGGTCTTGATCGAGCTGGCGAGCACCCGCGCCTCGCCGTCGCCGTACTCCATGGCGAACTCCCGGGCCACCTGCGCCTCCTCCTCGCTCTGCTTGCTGAGGAGCACCCAGAGGTAGCCGCCGAGGAGGCCCAGGAGCAGGAGCGCTTCCAGCCGTCCGACCGAGCCGTCGGCCACCAGCCAGAGCATCAGGGCGCTGGTGCCGATCATGAACGGCATCTCCCGGCGCAGGAAGTGACCCCGGGCGGCGACCGGGAAGATGACCGCCGAGATCCCCAGGATCAGGCCGATGTTGGCGATGTTCGACCCGATCACGTTGCCGAAGGCCACCTCCGGCGAGTCCTGGAGGGCCGCGGTCAGGGTGGCCGCCAGCTCCGGCGCCGAGGTGCCGAAGGCGACCACGGTCAGGCCGATCACCAGCGGGGTCATCCCGAGCGCCCGGGCCAGGGCGGACGAGCCGGAGACCAGAGCTTCGCCTCCGGCGTAGAGGAGGAGGATGCCGAGCGCGACGAGGAGGTAGTCCATGGGGTTGGTGATTGTATCGCCGCTGGGCGGCTCGCGCGCCATCCCTCGGTGCAGAGGCTCGGGATGCGACCCGGGCGGGGGGGGGCTGCGGTACGATTCCTCGGTGAGCACCCGCCGCCAGCAGATCATCGCCCTCCTGGAGGACCACGAGATCGGGTTCGACGAGCTCCGGGAGGACCTCGGGATCCCGGTCCACGTGCTGAAGGAGGACCTGTCGCACGTGGAGAGGTCGGTGCGCTCGAGCGGCAAGCGCCTGCGGATCGAGCCGCCCCGGTGCATGGAGTGCGGCTTCGTGTTCACCGGCCGGGGCAAGAAACACTTCCACGCCCCGAGCCGGTGCCCCGAGTGCCGGAGCGAGGGCATCACCCAGCCCCGGTTCCGGGTGAAGTGAGGGGCGCGTTGTCGGTCGGGCCTCGGTGGTTCCTTCGCCGCGGGGTTCGCCGGGAGCGGTTCGGGCGGCTCCCGGCCTCCGGCCCGGCCCCGCCTGGTAGGACGTCGGCCGGGTGGCTCCGTCTGCCAGCGCCTCGCGGACGGTCGGGCTTGCCCTGCGGACGAGCCTGCCAGGTCCGCGGTCGCTGACACCTCCGGCCAGGAGCCCCCCGAAGCGCTCCACGTGCCACCGTTCGTTGCCGCAAGGGAGGTGGCTCGCTCCGCTCGCGGTCGGCCGGCTGAAGCCGGTGAGGTGGGGCCTTCGGCCCATCCGGCCGGCGCGGAGGCCGGCCGCTTCGAGCCGGACGGTAGTCGTCGAACCCTCGAGGTGACGCGGCCGGGTTCAGCCCCGACGAAACCGCTCCCCTCGAGCCAGGAACAGGGGGGATCCCGGTGGGCTGAAGCCGTCAGGTGGCCGGGGTCGGGAGGACTCCGTCCACCTCGAAGAGCTCGCGCGGGAACCGGAAGGCCGAGCGTTCGGCGTTGCGGCCGAAGAGCAGGCTCCGGTCGGAAAGCTCGACTGCGGAGCGCGTGGCGACGCAATACCAGGTCTGGAGCTCCTCGGGCTGTCGCACGGTGAACGCGCGCGGGGTGAAGACTCCGAGGTTCGTGCCGCCTTCGGGGTCACGCGCGGAGCGGTAACGGAACGCTTCGACATCGGCCGCTCGCAACGCCCGGCCGAGCTGCTGGGACGTCTCGTAGGAGACCGGCGAGGAGATCTCCGCCTCGTGCTCGCCGAACGGCGGCCGGGTGAGATCCACTCCGCGGCGGGTCCTCACCGGAGCGCAGAAGGCGGAGAGATCGACCCGGATGGGCTCGATCTCCGCCTCGCTGCCTTCCAGGAAGACCAGGCGGTAGTAGGCGACCTCGGCGAAGGCGGTGGGCAGCGCGTCGGCGCCGTACCAGAGGCTCCGCTCGGCGCGGGTGCCGAACCGGGAGCCGTGGCGCAGCGGCGGGTACCGGAACGGCGTGGTGAGCAGGTAGTGAAGCCCTTCGAGCTCCGGATCGGATGGCAGCGGCGGTTTCACCCGCTCGATCAGCTCCTCCAGGACCTCCTGCTCGGCGGCCGTGTCCACCAGCTTGCGGGTCGAGACGACGTGCTGCGCCTCCACCACCCGCCAGGGCCGGCTTTCGAGGACGCGGTGCTCAGCCCTGACCGCGGAGGGCGTCCAGGTACTCGGCGACATGGATCAGCCCTCTGGCGGTCTGGAGGAGCTCTGCGGGCACTCCGGCGACATGGTCGTTGTAAGCGCGGAGCCAGAGTCGGCTCTTCTCGGTGTGGCCTCCCAGGAGACCGTCGAGACTCCGGAACACCCGCACCAGGAGCAGGGCGAGCTCACCCTGCTTGGTCTCCGGATCGACGGGCCGCGTCCCCCGGTGGATTCGCGAGACGGTCGACGGGCTGACCCCCAGGACGGCGGCCAGCTCCCGGTCGGTGAGACCGAGCCGCTCCGCAGCGCGCAAGAGCGCCTTGGTGAGGATGGTGGACTCGGAGGCCCGGGACGATGCAAGGGGCTGGGTCATTTCATATGAAACGATACCCAGCTCATGTGTCGTTTGCAAGCGCGGCCGTCAGTCCTCGAG
>JASFUJ010000298.1:0-5290 GCA_050050355.1 Acidobacteriota bacterium | reverse complement strand
AGAGCCCCAACATCGGGAGCGGGGTCGACGCCGGCACGGTCCGCGGGGTCCCGTACGTGGCCTACGACTACATCTCGGGGAAGGACCTGGCCACCCTGATCGCCCAGGCCGAGCGGGAGAGCTCCCCGTTCCCCACCGATCACGCCCTGCTGATCGCGGACCGCATCGGTCTGGCGCTGACCGCCGCCTACGAGGCTCGCCACGGGGGGCAGCGCGTGCTGCACGGCATGGTCGTGCCCCATCTGGCGATGGTCTCGAACGAAGGCGAGACCCGCCTGCTCGGTTTCGAGGCCGGACCGGCGCTCGCTCGCCAGGCGGCCGGCCTGCCCGCGGAGGTCCAGCGCTACCTGGCCCCGGAGGTCCGTTCGGACGGGGGCGGGACCAAAAGCGGCGACGTCTTCTCCCTCGGCGCCATCCTCTACGAGCTGCTGACCGGCCAGGCGCTCCCGGCGACCGCTCCCGACGGGTACGCCCCACTGATCGACCGGTCCCGGCTCGCCTCCGAGGGCACCGCCCTTCCGGCCCCGCTGATCGACCTCCTGAAGCGCAGCCTGGCGCCGGTCGAGGAGCGGATCGCGGACGCGACCGCCTGGCACAAGGCCCTCGCCAAGATCATGACGGAGGGCGGGTACAACGCGACGACCTTCAACCTCGCCTTCTTCATGCACAACCTCTTCCGGGACGAGATCGAGCGGGAGAGCCGGGAGATCGAGGCGGAGAAGACGATGGAGATCCCGACGCGGGGAGCGTCGGTCGCGGGCGCCGGCGCCGAGACCCAGGCCCTGCCGGAGGACGAGATCCGCCAGGCCGCGGCTCCGGCGGAGGACACCGGGGCGATGCGGCAGCGCTACGGAATCGACGATTCGTCCGGCGGCGGCAAGAAAGGGCTCTGGATTGGCCTCGCCGCAGCGCTCGTGGTGGTGGCGGCCGGGGTCGGGGCGTACTTCCTGACCGACGGGTTCTCCTCGTTCGGACAGCCCGAGGCCGACACCGCGGCGGAGACGAACCTTCCGCCGCAGCCGGCCGAAGAGCCGGAGGTCGAGCCCCCGCAACCGGAAGGGCCGACCCCCGAGGAGATCCAGACCCAGATCGACGAGATGCTGGAGGAGAAGACCGAGGCCCTCCAGGCCAACATCAAGCAGGAGTACGATCAGCGGATCGCCGAGATGCAACGCCAGCTCGAAGCGGCCGAAGAGGCGGCCCAGGAGCGGGAACGGCGGCTCGCGGAAGCGGAAGAGCGCCGGGCCCGAGAGCAGGAGGCCCGGGAAGCCCAGGACACTCAGCCACCAGCCCAGGCGGCCGCCGACGAGCCGGAGCCCGCCTCCGACCGGCAGACGGAGACGGCGCCGGACCAGCGGGCGTCGGCCGACCGCCAGTCCCAGGATCCGGCGGCCGGCGCCGGGGCCGGCTCAGGGGCCGAGCGGCAGACCGGGAGCCAGTCCGCGGACCGAGCCGCGACCACCCGGGCAGCGTCGGAGCCGACTTCCGGAGCACCGGAACCGGAGCCCCGGAAGCCGACGGTGCAGGTCGGCGCCCTGGTGAAGCCGGGTCCCGGCGTCACCCAGCCGCGCGTGGTGAGGCGTGGCAAGCCGACCTATCCGCCGGTGGCCGCGCGCCTGGACAAGGAAGCGACGGTCGACGTCCAGGTGCTCGTGGACGAGAACGGCCAGGTCGTGGACGCCCGGATCAGCGGCAAGAAGCCACGGTTCGGCTTCGACGAGGCGGCGCTGGAGGCGGCCCGGGAGTCGGTGTTCGCTCCGGCGGAGAAGGACGGGGTCCGGGTCAAGATGTGGACCACGATCCGCTTCGTGTTCCGGCGCTGAGGTCGCCCGGGCGTCCCGGCGGGGGGCGCCACGAACAGCGAGGCCCGGCCTCCGCGGGGAGGCCGGGCCTTTCATTTCGTTCATCGCCTCGGGCGATCGGCCGAGGAAGGGTCGGTCGCCCTACAGGTCGGCGGCCTTGATGCTGGCGGTCAGCTCCTGGACCACCGGCTTCATGACCTTGTCGAACATCCGCTCGTCCCGGTCGACGCCGCCGCCGAAGCCGCCCACCGAGACCTTCACCTTCGCGTCTTCGGCGCGCGCCTCGTCGGCCCACAGGATCTCGCCGGTCTCGGCGTTGATGATCCGGGCGTTGGCCGCGGCGACGAAGGTGGTCTTGCCGGCCCGGAAGCCGGGGAGACGCCCGATGCCCCGGCCGTGGGCGCCGGCATCGGTCTTGCCGTACTCGGTCACCGCGCCGACCAGGAAGTACTCGACGCCGAGGAGCTTGCCCGCCTGCACGGCGGTCGACGGATCGACGTCACCGGACAGCGACAGATTCTTCTCGCGCATCAGGGCGTCGAGCCGCTCCCGGTCGATGACGCGGAACTTTCCGCTCTTGACCAGCTCGGTGACGAACACGTCCTGCATGGCCGCGGCGCCCCGGTCCCGCCACCAGCCCCAGCCGGCATCCGCCTTGTTCTCGAACTCGAGCACGGCGATGCGAGGTTTGTCCGCGGCGAAGACCGGAGAGGCCAGGGCGACCGCGAACGCCAGACAGACGAGAATGCAGACGGTGACACTGGAGAAACGCTTCATGATCGACTACCTCCTACTCTTCGGGTCGTGGATGCGCCCTCCCGGTACGGCCATCGAGGGCGTCGCCGGGAACAGGGCAGGCCGAGTCGGTGCCGGAATCTTCGAGGGATCTCGATGGATCGAAGCAACTCGGCTCGGCCCCATTCTACCAGCCCTCGGAGCCGTCCGGCGTCAGTCTCCCGACCCGCGGGGCTCGACGGCGCGCAGCCCCTGCCCCGCCCCCAGCTCCTGGGCGTCGACCGCGCAGATGGCGGCCATGTTGACGATGTCGGCCGTGTCCACGCCGCGCTGGAGCACGTGCACCGGCTTCGCCATCCCGAGCAGGATCGGCCCGATCGCCTCGGCGTCGGCCAGGCGCCAGATCAGCTTGTAGGCGGTGTTGGCGGCGTTGAGGTCCGGGAACACGAGGACGTTGGCCGGCTCGGTGAGGTCGCTCCACGAGTAGGTCTCCCGGAGGATCGATTCGAGCACCGCCGTGTCCGCCTGCATCTCACCGTCGACCTCGAGGCTCGGATCCCTCTCCTTGAGCAGCTCGGTGGCCCGGCGCACCTTGCGTGCGTGGGGATGCCGGTTGGATCCGAAGTTGGAGAACGAGAGCATGGCGATCCGCGGCTCCACGTGGAAGCGCCGGGCGAGCTCGCCGGTGAGCGCCGCGATCTCCGCCAGGTCCTCGGCGGTGGGCTCGATGTTGACCGTGGTGTCGGCGAGGAAGAAGATCCGGTCGTTGAGCAGCAGGATGTAGGCGCCGGAGACCCGCTGCACCTCCTCGCGGGTCCCGATGACCTGGAGGGCCGGGCGGATCGTGTCGGCGTAGTACTGGGTCAGGCCGGAGATCAACCCGTCCGCGTGCCCCAGCCGCACCATCATCGCGCCGAAGTAGTTGCGGAGGCTCATGAGCTTCAGGGCGTCCTCGTAGGTCACGCCGTCGCGGCGGCGCAGACCGTGGAGCTCCCGGGCGTAGCTCTCGAACTCCGCCGCGCTCTCGCTGTGGATGATCGTCACCGAGCCCTCGTCCAGATCGAGCTCGCGCAGGCGCTCCTTGATCGCGCCGTACCGGGCGAGCAGCACCGGATGGGCGATCTCCTCCTCCACCAGGACCTTGGCGGCGCGCAGGATCTTGTCGTGCTCCCCTTCGGGGAAGACGATGCGCTTGATGTCCCGCTTGGCCCGCTCCTTGAGGTCGTGCATCATCTCGAGCCGGCGCGAGATGATGGTCCGGAGGCGCCGCTGGTAGTCGTCGAAGTCCTCGATCGGCACCCGGGCCACGCCGGTGTCCATGGCGGCCCTGGCCACCGCCGGCGGCACCTGGAGCAGGACCCGGTGGTCCATCGGCTTGGGGATCAGGTACTCGGGGCCGAAGCGCAGGGTCTCGAGGCCGTAGGCCCGGAGGACCGAGTCGGGCACGTCCTCGCGGGCGAGCTCCGCCAGCGCCCGGGTGGCCGCCAGCTTCATCTCGTCGTTGATGTCGCTGGCGCGGACGTCGAGCGCCCCGCGGAAGATGAACGGGAAGCCGAGGACGTTGTTGACCTGGTTCGGATAGTCGCTGCGACCGGTGGCCATGATCACGTCCTCGCGGGCCTTCTTCGCGTCCTCGTACGTGATCTCCGGGTCCGGGTTGGCCATGGCGAAGACGATCGGCTTGTCGGCCATCGAGCGGACCATGTCCCCGCTGACCAGCCCGCCGACGGAGAGCCCCACGAAGACGTCCGCCCCCGCCATCGCGTCGGCCAGGGTCCGGGCGTCGGTCTCGACCGCGTACTGCTCTTTCTGGTCGCTCATGCGCTCCGTGCGGCCCTTGTAGATGACCCCCTTGGAGTCGACCAGCATCACGTTTTCGCGCCGCACGCCGAGCTCTTCGTAGAGCCAGAGGCACCCGAAGGCGGCGGCGCCGGCGCCGGAGAAGACGAGCTTGACCTCGGCGATGTCCTTGCCCGCCACCTCCAGGGCGTTGAGCAGCGCCGCGCCGGAGATGATCGCGGTGCCGTGCTGGTCGTCGTGGAAGACCGGGATGCCCATCTCGCGCTTCAGGGTCTCTTCGATCTCGAAGCACTCGGGGGCCTTGATGTCTTCGAGGTTGATGCCGCCGAAGGTGGGCTCGAGGGCCTTGACGATGTCGATGAACCGTTGCGGGTCGGTGGCGTCGACTTCCAGGTCGAACACGTCGATGTCGGCGAAACGCTTGAAGAGGACGCCCTTGCCCTCCATCACCGGCTTGCCGGCGAGGGGCCCGATGTCCCCCAGACCGAGGACCGCGGTTCCGTTCGAGATCACGGCCACCAGGTTGCCCCGCGCCGTGTACTCGTAGCCGAGGAGCGGATCGTCGTGGATGTCCTTGCAGGGCTCGGCCACCCCGGGCGTATAGGCGAGGGACAGGTCGCGCTGGGTGGCGGTCGCCTTGGTGGGGACGACCTGGATCTTGCCCTTGCGGCCTTCGGAGTGGTAGTCGAGAGCGTCCTTGCGGCTGATCTTCTTCATGGCCCGGGTAGTCTAACGTGGAGAGCCACCTCACTCCTTTTCCCGGAACTCCGCCGTGAAGTGCCGCAGGACCTTCGCCTGGTAGGTGAGCTCCAGCCCCCGGAGGCGATCCCGGTGGCCCTTGACCTCCTCGAGCACCTCGACCACGTACTTGAGATGGGTGTTGGTGTAGACCCGGCGCGGGACCGCGAGGCGGACGAGCTCCATGGGCGCGAACACCCGCGCACCGGTCTCGG
>JASFUJ010000297.1:0-5299 GCA_050050355.1 Acidobacteriota bacterium | reverse complement strand
CGCGATGCCGCGGACGATCTACGCCGGCACCCGCCGCTTCGTTTATCGCTCCGACGACGGCGGCGCCACCTGGCGGAGCCTCGGCGGCGACCTGCCGGGCTCGGAGGAATTCGAGGCGCGGGTGCTCGCCGTCGCCCCGTCCGATCCGTCGACCCTGTTCGCCGCCGGGCGGTGGCACACCGAGGACGGGGGGCCCGATCTCTTCAAGACCACCGACGGCGGGGAGCACTGGGAGCGCCCCTACGAGAGCGGCCTCCAGGCCGAGCTGATCCTCGACCTGGCCGTCGACCCCGCCGACCCGGACGTGGTCTACCTGGCCGACTCGCTGCGGGGCGTCCGCAAGAGCGTGGACGGCGGCCGCACCTGGGCTCCGGTCAACGACGGCCTCCCCCACCGCCCCGCGCCGGAACAGACCGAGTCCGTCGCCCTCTCCCGGATCGTGATCGATCCCGGGCTCACGGACACGCTCTTCGTGGCCGTCGACTCGGGCGGTCCCGACGGACCCGGCGGGGTGTACCGCTCGACCGACGGCGGGAAGCACTGGGCTCGGGCCGCCGACGGGCTCCCCGAGGGCCTCGCCGTCCGCGACCTGGCGATCGACCCCCGTCAGCCGGACCGGCTCTGGGCCGCCACCGACCGGGGGCTGTTCGTCTCGGAGGACGCCGGCCTGAGCTGGGCGCCCCCGGAGCGCCGGCTGCCGTCCGCCGTGACCGCGGTCGCGCCGGTGGTCCGCACCGGACCCGAGCCGCCGGTGTTCGACCCGGAGAGGCCGGCGCTCTTCGCCGGCACCCGGGACGTCGCGGCCCTGCAGCGGTCGGAGGCCGGGGACTGGACCCCGGTCGACGGCTGGACCGACCGGGGCGGGCTCCGGGTCGTGGACCTGGCCCTCGCGCCGCCCGAAAACCCCCGGAGCCTCTTCTTGAGCAGCGGCAGGGCCGATCCCGACCCCGGCCCCGGCGGGATCTCCGTCGCCGGGCTGTTCCGGGCGGAGCCGGGGAACGACTCCTGGGAGCTCCTGGGGGACGACCTGTCGCCCTTCCCGGTCGGGCTGGTCCTGGCCCGGGGGGCGACCCCCGGGGCGGGCACCCAGGGCGTGCCCGGCCCGGGAGCCGTGTACGTCAGCACGTCCGACGGGCTGTGGGTGAGCCGGGACGGAGGAGAGAGCTGGACCGCCTTGCGCGAGCGGGGGGTCGAGAGCCTGGCGTGGTCCGACGCCGCACCGCTCCTGCTCCTCGCCGGGACGGAGACCCCGCCGCCCGACGCCGGCCCGGAGGACGGCGTGCCACCCCGCGGCGGCATCCTGCGGAGCGTCGACGGCGGTGCGACCTGGACGGTGGACGGCCTCGGGCTCCCCGCAGAGCACCTGGTCACCGGCCTCGCCGTCGACCCGCGGAACCCGGACCGCGTGCTCGCCGGCCTCTCCGGCGACCCGGCGCGGACCGGGCCGCAGACCGAGCCGCGAACCGGCGGCCTGTACGTCAGCCGGGACGGCGGCGCCACCTTCCGGCCGGCGAGCCCCGACGTTCCCCCCCGGCCCGTGCCGGCGATCCGCTTCGACCCCTCCGCGCCGGACGTGGTCTACGCGGCGACCCTGGGCGCCGGCGTCTACCGGAGCACCGACCGGGGGGAGACCTGGGCGCCGCTGGGCGCCCCGCCGGGGGACGGCTGGGTGAGCGATCTCGGGTTCACGGGGCCCGCGGGAGCGGGAGACCTGCTGGCGGCGACCCGCACCGGCGTCTTCCGGTGGTCGGAGCAGGCGCCGGGTCCGCCGCCGCCGCCCGGCGGCCCCTGGCTCACCGATCCCGGGTTCGAGGGGTTCCGCTTCAAGGTGTCGATCACCCCGCCCGGGCTCCCCTCGCTCCGCGGCGACCGGGAGCCGGCGTGCCTGCCGGAGACGGTCTGCGTGAGCGGCGCGGTCCCCGGACGCGCGGAGGTCTTCCTGCGGATCGTCGGGCCGAAGCCCAACGGCTACCTCTGGCCGACGCTGGTGAAGCTGACCACGTCGCGGGTCGAGGTCTGGATCGAGCGCCCCGCGACCGGCGCGATCCGCTACTACGAGCTCGCCGGAGCCCGGCCCGGGTTCGACGAGCTCCCCGGCCTGTTCGACCGCTTCGGCTTCCCGCCGATCCCCTGACGGCGCTCAGGCCAGGTCGCCGAGCCGGCGGAGCGCGGCCACCCGGGGGCGTGGCAGGACCACCCGCCGGTGCCGGGGCCAGACGCCGAAGCGGGCGGCCTTCTCCAGCCACTCGGTCTTCGAGAGAGCGGGCGAGAGAGCGGGCGAGAGAGCGGGCGAGAGCTCGGGCGCCCCGTCGCCGCCGCCGTCCGCCTCCGGAGCCGGCGGGTAGACGTCCGCGTCCAGCAGGATCACCCGTTCGGCGTCCTCGTCGTCGCAGCGGCCGACCCAGACCTCACCGCCGACGGTGTCCACCGCGACCGTGATGCCGTGGAGCGGCGAGGCGTGGTGGTGAAACGTCCGCTCCACCGCGTCAGCCCACGTGCTCGTCGAAGACCTGGACCAGGTCGTTGGCCACGTCCTGGGCCTCCCGGTTCTCGATCCGGTGGCGGGGCATGAAGTAGACCAGCTCGCCGTCCTTGAAGAAGGCGATGGACGGGCTGGAGGGCGGGATGTCGGGGATGTAGGAACGGGCCTTCTTGGTGGCGTCCACGTCCTGGCCGGCGAAGACCGAGACCGTGCGGTCCGGGGTCTTGGGGTGCTCGAGGGCGAGGCGCACGCCCGGGCGCGCCATGCCGGCAGCGCAGCCGCACACCGAGTTGAACACCAGCATGGAGGTGCCGGAGCCGGCCTCCTCCATGAACCGGTCCACGTCGTCGGAGCTGGTGAGCTCGCGCACGCCGGCGGAGGTGAGCTCTTCACGCATCGGCTTGACCAGAATCGGGCTGTAGGGCACGGGGGACCTCCTGGGGGTCGGGTGTCGTCGGATGTCGCTCGAAACTCGGAACGCCGCCCGGCCCGGAGCCGGGCCGGAGCGGCGGGTGATGTCTCCGTTGTTCAACGCCCCGGACCCCGGTGGTCATTCCCCGTGGGTGATCCGGTAGACTGCAGCCTCCCGTGATCGATCCGTCCCGTTCCCGGAGGCTCCCCATGCGACGATCCCCATCCACTCTCCCGCTCCCGGCGGCGCTGCTGTGCGCCCTCCTCGGCGCGCTCCTCGCGGTCCCGGCCGCCGCCGGGGGGGCCGATCCCGGTGGAGACACCCTCCCCGACCGGCCGCTCCGGGCCGGCTTCCTGGTGGTCGACGGGGTGTACAACTCGGAGCTGATGGCGCCCTACGACATCCTCCACCACACCGTGTTCCACGCCCAGGACCACCCCGGCGGCGGCATCGAGGTCTTCACCGTCTCCCCGGACGGTGAGCCGGTGACCACCTTCGAGGGCCTGCGCCTGGTGCCCCACCACGGCTTCGACGACGCGCCGCCCATCGACGTCCTGGTGGTGCCGAGCGCCGAGGGGAGCCTGGACGAGGACCTGGAGGACGAGCGGATGATCGGGTGGGTGCGCCGGGTGGGGCGCCAGGCCCGGTTCGTCGTCTCCCTGTGCGACGGCGCGTTCGTGCTCGCCCAGGCCGGCCTCCTCGACGGGCGGGCGGCCACCACCTTCCCCGCCGACTACCAGGCGTTCGCCGACCGCTTCCCCGCCGTCGACCTGAAGATCAACGTCAGCTTCGTCCAGGACGGCCGGCTGCTCACCTCCCAGGGGGGCGCCCGGAGCTACGACGTGGCCATGTACCTGGTGGACCTGCTCTACGGCCCGGAGGTGGCCGCCGGCGTGGGGCGCGGGCTGCTGATCCCCTGGCCGCCGGAGCCGGAGGCCATGCCCAAGCACGTCACCGACTCGATGCCCCGGCCCCCGGCCGAACCGCTCGACCCCGGGGCGGCCGACCCCGAACCGCCCGCCTCCTGAACGGATGCTCGGCTTCCACCTGGCCCTGTTCGCGCTGCCGGCGGCGATCATCGCCCTGTCGGTGATCCTGGCCCTGCGGCCCCGCCGGGCCCCTCGGGGCCGGCCGCGGCCCAACTCCCAGATCGACTCCCGGTTCGGCTCCCGGATCGGCTCCGACGACAGGGGCTGACGCCGTGGACCCCGCCCTCGCCGCCGGCTCCGGCGACGCGCTCCTCTCGCGGGGGCCCGCCGTGGCCTCGTTCGTCGGCTACCTGCTGGTCATCGTCGCCGTCGGCGTCTGGGCGACCCGCTTCTCCTCGGCCGGGGTGTCGGAGTTCTTCATCGGCGGGCGGAAGATGCACCGCTTCGTGGTGGCCCTCTCCGCCGTGGTCTCCGGCCGCAGCGCCTGGCTGATCATCGGCGTGGTGGGCATGGCCTACGCCCGGGGCGCGTCCGCCGTCTGGGCCGTGGTGGGCTACATCGTGGTGGAGCTCTTCCTCTTCCTCTACTACGCCCGGCGCCTCCGGCGATTCAGCGAGGTCCACGACTGCATCACCGTGCCGGACTTCTTCGCCGCCCGCTTCGGCGACCGCAACGGTCTGCTCCGGATGACGCTGGTGAGCATCTTCCTGGTGTTCATCGTCGGCTACGTGGCCGGGCAGTTCGTGGCCGGCGGCAAGGCCTTCGCCACCGGGTTCGGGCTGGAGCCGGCCACCGGCATCCTGGTCACCGCGGGCATCGTGCTGGTCTACACGGTGCTGGGCGGGTTTCTGGCGGTGTCGGTGACCGACATGATCCAGGCCCTGTTCATGATCGTCGCCCTGGTCCTGGTGCCGGCGGCGGCCCTCGCCGCCGAGGGCGGGCTGCAGGCGGCGCTGTCCCAGATCGCGGCGGTGGACCCGGCCCTGGTCGACCCGGCGGCGCTCGGCTTCGGCGCGTTCCTCGGCTTCCTGGGGATCGGCCTCGGCTCGCCGGGCAACCCGCACATCCTGGCCCGCTACATGTCGATCGAGGACCCGGAGCACCTGCGCACGGCGGCCGTCGTGGGCACCGTCTGGAACGTGCTCATGGCCTGGGGGGCGCTGTTCGCGGGGCTCGCCGGCCGCGCCTGGATTCCGGATCCGTCGGCCCTGCCGGGCGGCGACACGGAGAACCTCTACCCGTTCCTGGCGGGCGAGCTGCTCCACCCGGTGGTCTTCGGGCTGGTGATCGCGGCGATCTTCGCCGCCATCATGTCGACCACCGACTCCCAGCTCCTGGTGGCCGCCTCCGCGGTGGTGCGCGACGTCTACGAGAAGGTGCTCCACCGGGGCGAGGAGGTGCCGCAGCGGCGCCTGGTGCTGCTCAGCCGCTCGGTGGTCGCCCTGCTGGTGGTGCTGGCGGTGCTGATGGGCTTCT
>JASFUJ010000296.1:0-5306 GCA_050050355.1 Acidobacteriota bacterium | reverse complement strand
CGGCCGCCCGGGTACGCCAGGTGGTCGACCCGACCGGCGCCGGCGACGCCTTCCGGGCCGGGTTCCTCGCCGGCCTGCTCCGGGAGCAGCCCCTCGACGTGTGCGGCCGCCTGGGCAGCGTGGCCGCCGTCTACGCCGTCGAGCACCGGGGCACCCAGGAGCACCGCTACACCCGGGAGGAGTTCGCGGAGCGCTACCGGGAGAACTTCGGCTAGGAGTCCGAGCGGCCGGCCCGGCGGCGGACGGTGGCTCGTGGAGGGTTCCGGGGGCTCCCGGCCGGAGTCCCACGAGGCGGAGCCGTGCCGGAGGCCGGGAGCCCCCGGGACCCTCCCGGCAAGCCCCTCGCCGAAGCCATCCTCTCGACCGGCGTCGGCCCCGCTCACCACTCCCAGCCCTGCTCGCCCACCAGCGGCACGAACCGCACATCGGTGAGCTTCTCCCGGCGGTACTCGGTCTCCGAGATCCGGGTGACCCGGAGCAGCTCCTGCACCGTGCGGACCCCCCCGACGGGGATCACCAGCCGCCCGCCGACGGCGAGCTGCTCCTCGAGCGGCCTGGGCACCACCGGCGCCCCGGCCGCGACGACGATGGCGTCGTAGGGCGCTCGCTCGGGCCAGCCCCGGGTGCCGTCGGCGCAGATCACCTCCACGTTCTCGACGCCCAGCTCCCGGAGCCGGGCGGCCGCCTGGTCGGCGAGCGACCGGTGGCGCTCCACCGAGTAGACCTCCTCCGCGATCCGGGCCAGGACCGCCGCGGCGTAGCCCGAGCCGCCCCCCACCTCCAGCACCCGCTCGCCCCCGGTCAGCTCGAGGGCCTCGATCATCAGGGCGACGATGAAGGGCTGCGAGATGGTCTGGCTCTCGCCGATCGGCAGCGGGCCGTCGGCGTAGGCCTCGGCCCGCAGCTCGGGGGGCACGAACGCCTCCCGGGGGACCGAGGCCATGGCGTCGAGCACCAGGGGGTCGGAGATCCCCCGCCGCTCGAGCTGCTCGTCGACCATCCATCGCCGCAGGGTGTCGTAGTCGCTCATGGCCGGTCGCTCTCCGGTGTCGGGTCCAGCTTACCTCCGAGTCACCTCCGGAGGAGCCCCCAGAGGGCGCACACCGCAGCGGCGCCCCACAGCCAGTGGGCGGCCGGATCGTCGGGTCGGGCAAGGTCGATCTGGATCCCGCCCAGGAAGAGGGCGCCGGCGGCGACGAACCAGGCGATCCGCCCCGCCGCCCGCTCCAGCCGCCGGACCTCCCGGCGGGCGGGCTCGGCGAGGTGCGCCCGGACGGCGATCCCCTCGTGCTCGGCCAGGGTGAGCACCCGCTCGATCCCGGCGGGCAGCCGCAGGGCCAGCCGCGCCAGGTGCCCCGCCTCGCCCACCGCCCGGCGCACGGTCTCCACCGCGCCCCGGCCGCCCAGCTCCTCGGCGAACGGGAGGGTCTCGGCCCACGGGTCGAACTCCGGGTCCAGGCTGATGGACAGCCCCGCCAGGAGCCCCACGGCCCGGAAGGTGAACAGCAGGTCCACCGGAAACTGGAACGGAGCCTCGTAGACCAGGTCCCGGTACTCCCGGAGGAACCCGCCGGCCTCGGCCAGGGCCACGCCCTGCAGATCGGCGAGCTTCACCCCCCACAGTCGGTCGAAGAAGAGCTCGTGGACCTCCTCGAGCCGCTCCAGGTCGGCGCCGGGCAGGAGCACGCCGGCGTTCCGGTAGGCCCGGGTCAGGCGCCGGGCGTCCCGGGTGCCGAGGGCGATGACGGTCTCGCTCAGGGCCTCCCACAGGCGCGACGGGATGGAGGTCATCATGCCGAAGTCGACGAACACGATCTGGAACGGCCGGCCGGTCTCGCCGCCGGAGCCGGCGCCCGGGCCGGTCTCCGAGCCGGCCTCCGACGGCTCCAGCGGGCGGATGAACAGGTTGCCGGGATGGGGGTCGCAGTGGACGTAGTGGTGGACGAAGAGCTGCTCCATGTAGGCCCGGTAGAGGGCCCGGGCCACCTCGGCCCGCGACACGCCCGCCTCGTCGATCGCCCGGTGGTCGCTGATGCGCAGGAAGCCCACGTCTTCGAGGGTCAGGGTGTGGTGCGCCGTCTGCTGCCAGTGGATCGCCGGCGCCCGGATGCCCGGATCGTCCCGGAACATCTCGGCGAACCGCTCCGCGTTGGCGGCCTCGCGGGTCAGGTCGAGCTCGGCGCGGGTGGTGGCGGCGAACTCCTCGAACAGGCGGTCGAGGTCGACCCGGCGGCGCACCGGCCCCCAGAGCTTGAGCCAGCGCACCGCCAGGCGCACCGCCGCCAGGTCGGTCTCCACCAGGGTCTCGATCCCGGGGCGGAGCACCTTGACCACCACGGCGGAGCCGGTGTCCCCATCGGATCGACCGGGGCGACCGGGCCTATCGGGCCGCTCCGGCCGGGTGGCGAGCCGCGCCCGATGCACCTGGGCCAGGGAGGCGGCGCCGACCGACTCCACCTCGATCTCGGAGAAGACCTCCTCGGCCGGACGGCCGAAGTCCTCCTCGATCCGCGCGGCGACGGCGGAGAACGGCACCGGCGGCACCCGGTCCTGGAGCCCGGAGAGCTCCCGGGTCACCTCGACGGGCAGGACGTCCACCCGGGTGCTCAGGAACTGGCCGAGCTTGATCAGCACGCCGCCGAGCTCGACCGCCAGCTCCCGGAACTCGCGGGCGCGCGCGGCCCAGCGGGTGAGCGGGTCCGACCGCAGGCGCCGGAGCGGCCCGTGGCTCAGGATCAGGTCGAACCAGAGGGCGTGGAGGAAGAGCCGGGTGATGTAGCGGCGCACCCGCCGGTAGCGGGAGCGGTCGATCTCACGGTCGGAGGCCGGCGGGGAGGGCTCCGGCGGGTCTGGCCTCGAGGGGGGGCGCGACGGCTCGGACCCGGGGCCGCCGGCGGCGTCGGCGGTGGAGCCGGCGGCGCCCATCAGGAGGTCCGGGTCGGGGAGCCGGCGGGCTCCTCCTCGGTCGCGTCGTCGAGGTCCTCGCGGGCGGGGTCCTCGCCGGCGCTCCGGTGGCCGCGGGCGTCTCGATGGCCGCGGGTGTTCCGGTGGCCGCCGGCGCTCTGATGGCCGCGGGCGCTCCGGCCGGCGAGGTCCTGGCACCGGAGCAGCATCTCTTCGGCCAGGAGCCCGTAGGCCCGGGCGCCCGTCGACTCCGGCGCGTACTGGAAGATCGGCCGGCCGGCGCCGGGCGCCTCGGCCAGGCGGACGTTGACCCGCACCTCGACGGCGAAGACCAGGTTCCCGAACGCGCGCCGTACCCGCTCCACCTGCTGGCGCGTCTCGCGGGTCCGGTAGTCGACCACCGTCAGGACGATGCCGAGCAGCGCGGGCGAGTGGCCGAAGCGATCCCCGAGCCGCTCCACCGAGTCGATCAGGTTCTGGATGCCCTCGACCGCCAGGTACTGGGGGACGAGGGGGACGATGTAGCTGTCCGAGGCCACCAGGGCGGCCTGGGGGAGGACCGCGAGCGACGGCGGGCAGTCCAGGAGGATGTGGTCGTATCCGGCGGCCACCGGCTCCAGGGCGGCGCGCATGCGTCGGCGGTGCCAGCCGCTCCGGCCCAGCTCCACGTCGGCCGACAGCAGGTCGACCGAGCCGGTGATCAGGTCGAGCCCGTCGATCTCGGTGGACCGGATGACCTCGGGGGCGGAAACCTCGTTCAGCAGCATGTCGGCGGCCGACGGCGGAAAGGCGTGGCGCTCGACGCCGAGGGAGAGGGTCGCCGAGCACTGGCTGTCCAGGTCCACGAGCAGCGTGCTCCGGCCCCGCTCGGCGAGGGCCGCGGCCAGGTTGACGGCGGTGGTGGTCTTGCCGACCCCGCCCTTGCGGCTGATGAACGCGGTGATCAAAGTCGAATCCTCGGGACGTGTTCCGGCCCTGCAACAGCGTATCGCAGCGGCGGTATCATGACGTCTGCGCCATGGGGACCGTCTCCACCAGCTCGTCCGATCCGGACCGCTCCGCCCGTCTCGTCCTGCGGCGGCTCCGGAGCCCCGAGGACCTGGACGCCTGCGTCGAGCTCCAGAAGCTGGTGTGGGGCGAGGGGTTCGCGGACCTCACCCCGCCCGCCCTGCTCCGGATCGCCGAGGAGGTGGGCGGGGTGTCGGCGGGCGCGTTCGGCCCGGACGGCCGCCTGGAGGGCTTCGTCTTCGGCATCAGCGGCCTCCGCGACGGCGTGCCGGCCCACTGGTCGCACATGATGGCGGTGCGCCCCGAGAGCCGCGGCCGGGGGCTCGGCATCCGGCTCAAGGCCCACCAGCGTCGCGTGCTCCTGGAGCGCGGGATCGGCACGGCGTTCTGGACCTACGATCCGCTCGTCGCCCGCAACGCCCATCTCAACGTCGTGCGGCTGGGGGCTCTACCGGTGGAGTATAAGCGCGACTACTACGGCAGCGGCGACGACAGCGCCCTGTCCGCCGGGATCGGCACCGACCGGTTCGTGGTCCGCTGGGACCTGGCGAGCGACCGGGTGGAGCGGGCGCTCGCCGGCGAGGCGCCGGAGCCGGCCGAGGAGGAGGTGCAGGCTCCGATCCTCGAGGACCTGGCCGAGGACGCCCCGCCGGCCTTCCGGGTGGAGATCCCGGGCGACGTCCAGGCGGTGCGCGACGCCGACCCGGAGCGGGCCGCGGCCTGGCGCGCGTCGACGCGGCGCGCCCTGGAGCCTGCCCTCGCCCGCGGCTACCGGGTCGCCTCCGTCCTCCGGACCGGGGAGGGGAGCGGTGCGGCGGTCCGCGAGCGGTTCTTCTATCTGCTGACCAGGCCCGGGGATCGATCCCGGTCGGGACCGTGCCCATGATCGTCCACCGCGTCGCCCTCCGGGAGATCCGCCTGCGCCTCCGGGAGCCGTTCCGGATCTCCTCCGGCGAGACCTGGGACCGGAGGATCCTGCTGGTGGAGCTGACCGGGACGGATGCGAGCGGCCGCGAGGCGACGGCCCGCGGCGAGTGCGTGGCGGGCGAGCAACCGACCTACTCGCCGGAGACCGTGGACACCGCCCGCCTCGCCCTCGAGCGCTGGCTGGTCCCCCGGCTGGTGGGGACCCCGTTCGAGCACGCGCGCGAGATCTCGCCGCTCCTGGACCGGAACCTCCGGGGCCATCGCATGGCCAAGGCGGCCCTGGAGATGGCCTGCTGGGAGCTCCAGGCCCGGCTCGAGGACCGGCCGCTGGCGGCGCTGCTGGGGGGCACCCGGGAGCGGGTGGCCACCGGGGTGTCGCTGGGCATCCAGGACAGCCCGCGGGCGCTGGCGGCGAAGGCCCGGGAGGCCCTGGAGCGGGGCTACCGCAAGGTGAAGATGAAGATCAG
>JASFUJ010000295.1:0-5314 GCA_050050355.1 Acidobacteriota bacterium | reverse complement strand
CGATCGGCGGTTCGCGGTAGGCTTCGTCCATGAAGCGTTCGCGAACCGTCCGGTTCCCTGTCGATCGCCTGAAGCACGATCGGCTCGGATGGGCGCCGCGAACCGCCGCGGCGCTCCTTTTTTTGGCGGCGGCCTCCTGGAGCCCGCCGGTTTTCGCAACCGGGGCGACCGGGGCGGCCGGGGAGCTGGTCTTCGAAGGATCCCTCGAACACGCGGAGTACTCCGGCGGCGAGGCCACCACCCTGTCCGCTGCGCTCGCCTGGCGCGCGGCGCGCTGGAGCCTCTCCCTCACCGTGCCGTTCGTACGGCAGGAGTCCCCGTTCCTGGTCCGGGTCGGTCCGATGACCGTCCCCAGCGGCAACGGCGCGGCCTTCGGCGAGCCGCCGGACGGAGCCGGTGGCGGGGACGGCGGCGAGGGCGGCGGCCCGGGCGGGGGTGGCAACGGGGGCGGGAACGGCGGAGGCGGAGGTGGCGACGGCGGCTCGGGAGGAGGAGGAAACGGGGGCGGAGGGAACGGAGGGGGCGGAGGGGGTGGTGGAGGGGGCGGAGGGGGTGGAGGCGGGAACGGAGGAGGGGGCGGCGGGGACGGAAACGGGGACGGAGGCGGGGGCGACGGCTCGGGCGGCGGCATCTCGGGCGGAGCCGGCCCGGCGGACGGCCCGGGTGACGGCGCCTCGACCCCGGAGCCGCAGTTGGCCTCCGAGAGCCGGAGCGGCGTGGGCGACCCGGTGCTCCGGCTGGACGTGGCCCTGCCCGGCGTCCTGGGAGCCGGCGTCCGGACCGGACTGTTCGGGGCGGTGAAGGCGCCGCTCGCCGAGGACCGCCTCGGCACCGACGAGTGGGACGTCGGCGCCGGCCTCTTCCTGTGGCGCACCGGCCTGCTCACGGACGTCTACGTGGAGCTGGGCTACTGGGCCGTGGGCGACCCGCCCGGGGCCGACCTCTCGGAGCCGATCACCTGGAAGGCCTACGTCACCCGGCGCTCCGCCACCTCCCGCTGGGCCGTCGCCGCCCTGACGCGGGGCGCCACCGAGGTGGTCGAGGGCGTCGGCTCGACCGCCGAGGCCGGAGTCTGGGCCGGACGGTTCTTCGGCGGGTCGACGTCGCTCGGCCTGCTCGCCACCGCGGGCCTCGACGACGCCGCGGCGGACTGGACGGTCGGCCTCTCCTGGCGGCTCGGAGTGCCGGGCCTCCGCCCCGAGTCCGGGCCCTGAGCGTCCGGGCCCCGGAAGGCCGACCCGTCCGTTCCCGGAACGGGCCGTCCCGGAACCGGTCGGCCCGGGGGATCCGAACGACCGAGCTCGCGCCGCGACCGCGGGCCGAACGGCCCGTCGCCCGGGGGCTCCCGCCGACCGAGCCCCCGGGGCGCCCGAGGCTGGCACGGAGAGTGCTCGGGGACCGGGGAACGACCGCCGAGGACCTCCCATGATTCCGAGCCCCCTCAGGACCGCCCTGCGCCGCCTGGCGCGCTCCCCCCGGCTGACGGCCGCCGCGGTCGTCTGCATCGCCGTCGGCACCGCGGCCACCACGGCCGCGCTCACCCTGGTCTCGGCGACGCTGCTCCGGCCGCTGCCGTACCCGGAGGCCGACCGGTTGATGCGGATCTGGATCGAAGAGCCGGGAGGCGAGAGCCGCATCGCCGTCTCCTACCCGGACCTCCTGGACCTCTCGGAGAGCCTGGCGGGGGTCGACGCGCTCGAAGCCACCGCGCGCGCCCGGATGCTGTTCCACTCGAACGACGGGGACCGGGGGGGAACCCGCAGGGTCGAGGGCGAGGCGGTCACTCCCGGCTACTTCCGGCTCCTCGGGGTCGAGCCGCTGCTGGGCCGATCGTTCACCGCCGGCGAGCACCGCCCCGGCGGGCGGCGGGCCCTGCTGATCGACCACCGGACCTGGGGCGAGCGCTTCGGGTACGACCCGGACGTGGTCGGCCGGACGATCCGCACCGACGAGGGCGAGCACACCGTGGTCGGCGTCCTGCCGGCCAGCTTCACCGGCACGGTCGAGGAGGACAGCGGCGACATCGAGTTCTGGGTGCCGATCGAGCAGTACCTGAGCCCGGAGCGGCGCGAGAACCGGAGCATCGGCGGCATCTGGACCCTCGCCCGCCTCGCCCCGGACCGCTCCGCGGACGCCCTGGGAGCGGAGCTGGAGGCCCTGGCGACGCGGCTGGCCGCGCTCTACCCGGACACCCACGGGGGCCGGACGCTCACCCTGGAGCCGATGGGCGAGAACTGGCGCTCCGGCGTGCGCCGGGGGAGCCTGCTGCTGCTCGCCGCCGCCGGCCTGCTGCTGCTGGTCGCCGCCGCCAACGTGGCGGTGCTACTGATCGCCCGCGCCCTCGGGGATCGGCGTGAGATCGCGATCCGCGCGGCCCTCGGTGCGGACCGGCGCCGGATGATCGGCCAGACCCTGCTCGAGACCGTCCTGCTGGTCGCCGGGGGCAGCCTCCTCGGCCTGGGGCTGGGCCCCCCGCTGCTCCGCGCGGTCCTCGACCGCCCGAGCCTGGTGGACGGCTCGCTCCTCGGCATTCCGGTCTTCGTCAGCCTGCGGCTCGACCCGGTGGCCGCCACGCTCTCCTGCCTGGTGTTCCTGGTGACGGCGCTCGTCGCCGGGGTCGGACCGGCCGTCCTCGGCGCCCGGACGGACCCGGGCCGCGCGCTCCAGGAGGGGGCCCGGACCGCCGCCGGCAGCCGGCGCTCCCGGCGCTGGACCAACGCCCTGGTGCTGGCGGAGGTGGCCCTGACCACGGTACTGGTGATCGCCTCCGCGCTCCTGGTGCGCTCCTACCGGGAGATGCAGTCCGAAGACCTGGGGTTCCGGACCCGGGACGTGCTCCGGATCGCCCTGTTCGTCAACGAGCAGGACGTGCCGGACCAGGACGACCTGCCCGGCTTCTACGAGCGGGTGCGCGAGGAGCTCGCCGCTGAGCCCGGCGTCGAGCGGGTCGGCGTGGTCTGGCCCACGGTGCCCATGGACTGGCCGATCCAGGGACGCCTGTCCGCCCCCGGCCTCGCCGGCCTCCAGCGGAACGAGGCCGGGGGCGAGGACACGGGGCTCCGCGTGGGGATCTTCGTCGCCGACCGGGCCTTCTTCGAGGTCGTGGAGATGCCGATCCTGGCCGGCCGGAGCTTCCGGACGACCGACGGTGCCGACGCCCCGCCGGTGGCGCTGGTGAGCCGGTCGCTGGCGCAGCGGCTGGGGCAGGCTCGGGACGTCGCAGACGGGGAGGCACCTCTGCGAGCCGCCGTCGGCACGGAGGCCACCCTGGGCGGCGACCCGGTGCGGATCGTCGGCGTGGTGGACGACGTGCGCTTCGGCGGCCCCCGCGAGGCCGACTCCCCGGCGGCCCGGTACGAGATCTACCTGCCCTTCGCCCAGTCGCCGCAGAGGCTCCTGTCCCTGACCCTCGAAACCGCCGGCGACCCGGAGGCGCTGGTGCCCCCGCTCACCCGGCGGCTCGCCGCCCTCGCCCCGGCCTCGGCGCTCGACTGGATCGGCCCCCTCGACCGGTGGGTGACCGACCTGTTCATGGTGGACACCAGCTTCCTGCTCTCGCTGGTGGGGCTCTTCTCCCTGGCCGCGCTGCTCCTCTCCTGCGTCGGGCTGTTCGCGGTCCTGGCGGAGTCGGTCACCCGGCGCCGCCCGGAGCTCGGCATCCGCCAGGCCCTCGGAGCCACGCCGCGGCGCATCCTCGTCCTGATCGTCGCCCAGGGTCTGCGGGTGGTCGTCCTCGGTCTCTGCGCCGGAGCCGTCCTCGCCTGGGCCTCGACCCGGGTCCTGGAATCGACCCTCTACGGCGTCACCGCCACCGACCCCGGGGCCTACCTGACCGCGGCTCTCGTCCTCGGCGCCGCCGCCCTCGCCGCCAGCCTCCTTCCCGCCCGCGCCGCCGCCGCCGTCGACCCGGCCGAGGTGCTGCGGGAGGAGTGAGCGCTCACCCCACCGGCAGCGTCGACCGGCCGCCGCCCCCGATCAGGAGCCGGGCGGCTCGCCGGTGGAGCGATTCCGGAGGCGGGACGCACCCCGCGAGGGGGCGCCCAGGCCGCCGCTGACCCAGGGGCGCCGGAGCAGGAGCGGGAGCTCCTCGTCGAGCCGGACGCGCTGCTCGGGCCGGAGCAGGCGGGAGACGGCGGCGGCCAGCTCCGCCTCGGCCCGCGCGATGGCGCCGAAGCGCTCGGCCACCCGGTCGGAGACCGCCTCCGCCTCCTCCCATTCGCCGGCCGCCAGGTGATCGCCGAAGGTCCGGCGCGCCTCCATGAACTCCCGCGCCAGCTCGCGCCGGCGCTCCAGGTGGTCCACCAGCAGCTCATCCATCGCGCGCCGCTGGTCGGCGGTGAGGCCGAGCACCTCCACCGGCCGCGGCTGGTTCCACCAGATCCTCGACAGGCGCGCGTTGGCGACGCGGAAGGGGACCCCCTCCGCGGGCTCGTCCCGCGGTCCGGCCCCCGCGCGAAGAGGGGGAAGAACGAGAAGGAGGAGAAGGGCGACGAGGGCGCAAAACATCGGCGCTCCGCGGAGGGCGGGGGCACCGGGCGGGGCATTTCGGCGGACGATCGCGTTCCGGATCATGGGGTCTCTCCTGAGTGCTCGCACCGAGCCGTTGTACCATGACTCGCTCCGGGAACAGCCGGAAACCCACGTCCGCCATGCGGAAGCTCCTGGTCAAGATCGCCGCCTGGGCCGCCGTCGCCGCCGGCCTCGGCCTGCTCGCGCTGGGCCTCTGGCGCAACCGGACCGAGCGCGAGCCGCCGCGGCACCCCATCCAGCGGGAAGCGCGGCCGGTGGTGCTCGTCACCGTGGACACCACCCGTGCGGACCGGCTGGGAGCGTACCGAGCCGACGCCGGGCGCGGCGCCGGCGCCGACTCGAGCCTCACGCCGAACCTGGACCGCCTGGCCGAGCGGGGCGTCCTGTTCGAGCACGCCTACTCCGTGGCCCCGATCACCCTCGTGGCCCACACCAGCATCCTGACCGGCCTCGAGCCTCCGCAGCACGGCGTGCGCAACAACGGCCTCCACTACGTGCCCGACCGGCTGGAGACCCTGGCCGAGCGGCTGCGGGACGCGGGCTACGCCACCGGCGCCTTCGTCTCCGCCGCGGTCCTCGACCGGCGCTACAACCTGACCCAGGGGTTCGACGTCTACGACGACGACCTGTCCGCCGGCCGCGAGCGCCACCCCCGGATGGTCGCCGACCGGCCCGCCGGCGCCGCCGTGGAGGCCGCCGCCGCGTGGCTGGACACCCTGCCGCCGGACCGCCCGTTCTTCCTCTGGCTCCACCTCTACGACCCCCACGCTCCCTATTCACCGCC
>JASFUJ010000294.1:0-5324 GCA_050050355.1 Acidobacteriota bacterium | reverse complement strand
CCTCGACCGTCCCGCGGGAGGTCATCGAGGCATGCTCCCCGGACCGCCCGGAGGTGAAGCGCTTCCACGACTGGGGCGACTTCGTCCCCAAGCTCCTCGGAACGGTCTCGGTCACCCCCCTGCTGGAGTGAGCGGCGCCGCCGGGGCGATCTCACATCGAGGCCCACTCCCCGGCCAGCAGCCCGAGGACGACCGAGTCCTGCCACTCGCCCTCCAATCGTCCCTCGTGGATCTCGTGATAGTGCCGCTCGCGGAGATACCCCTCGCGGCGGAAGCCGAGCTTTTCGAGCAGGCGGAGGGAGGGCTCGTTGCGGGGGTCGACGTCGGCTTCGATGCGGTGGAGGCCGAGGGTGCCGAAGGCGTGGTCCAGGAGGAGCGCCACCGCCTCGCCGGCGAGCCCCTGGCCCCAGTGGGCGAACCCGAGGACGAAGCCGATCTCGGCCCGGCGGTTGCTCCGGTCCAGGTGGGCCAGGGTGCAGGTGCCGAGCACCCGGTCGTCCGCCGTGCGCGCAATGCCCCACTGGAGGAGCGTCCGGCGCCGAGCGTGCCCCTCGATGTCCCGGAGCAGCTCCCGGGCGCCCTCTTCGTCCTCCATCCGGGGGATGCCGATGAACCGGGCCACCCGGGGGTCGCCGAAGACCTCCAGCAGGGCGCCCAGGTCGTCTTCGGTGAGCCGGCGGAGGGTGACGCGCACCCCCGGCAACGACGGCAGGGGGGAGGATGGAGATCGGTCGTCCATGGCCTGTTCATTTTACCCATGAAGGGATCATTTCGGCGATCGAGCTGTCGATTTTGCGCATGGCGGGGCACAGCCTCTCCCCTCGGAGCACCGGACCGGACGGGAACGCGGACCGGCGCCGGTTGCGGGCGGAGGACCTCCGGGACCGGGCGCAGCCTGAGTTAGACTGCGGGAACCTCCTCAGTTCGAGCGGGATTCGCCCTGCCGGGAGAGCCTCGGCGCCCGGGGGCGAGCGGGAAGGACCGAACGACGTGGCCACCGGAGACGTGACAGTGCTTCTTCAGCGGGTGAACCGGGGCGATCGGGAGGCCTTCGACCGCCTGGTGCCGCTGGTCTACGACGAGCTCCAGCGGATCGCCCACCGCCAGCTCCGGCGCGAGCACGGCGAGCGGACCCTGCGTACCCAGGGCCTGGTGCACGAGGCCTATCTGCGCCTGCTCGGACCCACCCCGGAGCGGGGCGGACGGGGCGAGGGAGGTGGTGGACGGGGCCCCCACTGGGAGAGCCGGACGCACTTCCTGGCCATCGCCGCCCGGATCATGCGCCAGGTCCTGGTGGACGGCGCCCGCCGCCGCGGAGCGGCCAAGCGGGGCGGGGACTGGCAACGGGTGACCTTCTCCGGAGCGGACCCGGCGGTCGACGTCTCGTTCGACCAGATCCTGGCCCTGGACGAGGCCCTGGACCGGCTGGAGGAGATGGAGCCCCGGCTGCGCCGGGTGGTCGAGTGCCGCTACTTCGCCGAGATGACCGAGGAGGAGATCGCCGCCGCTCTCCAGGTGTCCACCCGCACCGTCCAGCGGGACTGGACGAAGGCCCGGGCGTGGCTCCACCAGGAGCTGGAGACCCACGGAGAGTCCGGTTGACCCGTTCCAGGAATCTCCGCGGCAGGACCGCGAAGACTCCCACCTCGAACCGACGCGAGCTCCGGGCGGTGGCGCCCCCTGCCTCCCCGCGAGGGGAGGAAGGGGGACGGGGGGTTTGGAGGGGAGATCCAGAGGATCGTCAAGGTTGATCGGGGCGGCATTTCCGATGGATAAAGCAAACTCGACACAATCGTCACGAACCCGGACTTCGTAGATGTCCAGCCCCCGATGAGCAGAACCGACCCGCGGGAGCGGTGGCGCCGGATCGAGACCCTGTTCGAGGAGGCGCTCGACCTGCCGGAGGAGGAGCGCCGGGCCTTCGTCGCCGGCGCCTGCCCCGACGATCCGGACCTGGCCGCGGAGGTGGTGCGGATGCTCGCCGCCCACGAGACCGGGGGCGGCCTCCTCGACCGGCCTCCGGGAGCCCGGGGCGCCCTCCTGTCGGCGGTGTTGCAGGCGGGCGCGGAGGGTGACGAGGCCCCCGGTCCTGTCGGCTCGTCCGCGGGCCCCTACCGGGTGGTCCGGGAGGTCGGCCGGGGCGGCATGGGCGTGGTCTACGAGGCCTGGGACGAGCGGCTCCGCCGGCCCCTGGCGCTCAAGTTCCTGCCGGCCTCGCTCCACGCCGACGCCGAGGCCCGCGCCCGCTTCCTGGACGAGGCTCGGGCCGCCTCCGCCCTCGAGCACCCGGCGATCTGCACGATCTACGACCTGGGCGAAACCGACGACGGCCGGCAGTTCATCGCCATGGCCTATTACCGGGGCCGGACCCTGGAGGATCGGCTCCGGGACGGCCCGGTCCCGGTGGCGCGGGCGATCGACTGGGCCCTGCAGGTGGCGGACGGCCTGGGACGGGCCCACGAGGCCGGCATCGTCCACCGGGACGTCAAGCCGTCGAACCTGCTGGTGATCGAGGGCGGCGAGGGCCTCGGAGAGAAGGACCGGGTCAAGATCCTGGACTTCGGCGTCGCCAAGCTGGAGGGTGCGGCCACCGCGACGGTTCCCGGCTCGCGCCTCGGGACCCCGGCCTACATGGCCCCCGAGCAGGCGCGGGGGGAGCAGGTCGACGGCCGCGCCGATCTCTTCTCCCTGGGTGCCGTGCTCTACGAGATGGTCACCGGGCGCCGGGCACTCACCGGAGCCACGCCGGGGGAGGGGCCGGAAGGCGCCGGCGCGGAGGCGCCACCGCCGCTGCACGGGCTCCGCCCGGACGCTCCGGAAGCCCTCGAAGACGTCGTCCGGTTCTGCCTGGCCCCGGACCGGGACGCGCGCTACGCCTCGGCGGCGGAGCTGGTCCGGGACCTGACCGCGGTGCGCGACGGGGCCGCGCCGTCTCTGCCGGCCCGGGCGGCGGCTCCGGCGACCCCCGAGCTGCCGGCTGCGCTGACCCGGTTCGTGGGCCGGGAGCGGGAGGTGGAGGAGGTCCTGGACGCGCTGGACCACACCCGCCTCCTGACCCTCACCGGCCCGGGCGGCACGGGCAAGACCCGGCTCGCCGTGGAGGCCGCGTCGGTCGCGGCCGAGCGGTTCCCGGACAGCGTCCGCTTCGTCTCGCTGGCCGCCCTCCGCGACCCGGCCGCCCTCGCCGCCGCTCTCTGCGCCGGCCTCGGCGTGGCGGAGACCCCCACGCGGGCTCCGATCGAGGCCCTCCAGCGGACGTTCGGCGCCCGGCGCTGCCTGCTCGTGCTCGACAACCTGGAGCAGGTGGTCGAGGCGGCACCGGTTCTGGCCGACCTGCTCGCCCGGTGCCCCGGGCTGAAGCTGCTGGTGACCAGCCGGGTCCTGCTGCGGGTGAGCGGCGAGCGGGTGCTGCCCGTCCCCCCGCTCGGGCTCCCGGCCGATCCGGCCGCGGCCACGGTCGAAGACCTGGAGCGGGCGCCGGCCACGGCCCTCTTCCTGGATCGGGCCCGAGCCGCCCGGGCGGACTTCACGGTGACGGACGAGGACGCTCCGGATGTCGCCCGGATCTGCCGGCGCCTCGACGGACTGCCGCTCGCCATCGAGCTGGCGGCCGCGCGGGTCCGCCACTTCTCGCCGGAGAGCCTGCTGAGCCGCCTCGGCCGGCGGCTCGAGGTGCTCGGGGGCGGCCCCCGGGACACGCCGGTCCGCCATCAGACCCTCCGCGAGGCCGTCCTCTGGAGCTACGAGCTCCTCGAGCCGTGGGAGCGGACGCTCTTCCGGCGCCTGGGGACCTTCGCCGAGGGGTTCACCCTCGCGTCCGCGGAGACGCTGCTGGACGAGGAGGCCGCGGAGATCGCCGGGACGGGCGGGGAGCCGGTCACACGGGGGGACCTGCTGGACGGGCTGGCCGCCCTGCTCGACCACAGCCTGATCCACCGGCCGGCCCGGAGCCGGACTCGGAGTTCCTCCGGTGGCGGGGCACCGGACCACTACGCCATGCTCGACACCCTGCGGGAGCTCGCCTTCGAGCGGCTGGAGAAGGCCGGAGAGCGGGACCGCGTGGCGCGGGCCCACGCGCGGACCTTCCTGAAGCTGGCGGAGGACGCGGCCGAGCACCTGACCGGTCCGGAGCAGGCGCGCTGGGTGGATCGGCTGGTGGCCGAGCACGGCAACCTGGAGGCCGCGCTCGACCGTGCCGAGCAGGCGCGGTGGGTGGAGACGGCGCTCCGCCTGGGGGCGGCCCTCTGGCGCTTCTGGCTGATGCGGGGCGACCTGCGGCGGGGGAGGGACCGCCTGGAGCGCCTGGTCTCCCTCGCGGACGCCGCCCGGCCGGCGTCCGGCAACGGGGAGCCGGACGGCCCGCTCGCCCGGGTCCTCCAGGGTCTCGGCACCCTCCTCAGCAACCTGGGGGACAACGAGAGCGCGGTCGGCCACCTGGAGCGGAGCCTCGAGCTCTTCCGGCGGCTCGGCGACCGGCGAGGACTGGCGAGCCAGCTCAACAACCTGGGCTGGGTGGCGGACGAGATCTCCGACCTGGAGCGGGCCCGGGAGCTCTCCGAGGAGGCCCTCAAGGTCAACCGGGATCTCGGCGACCTGCGAGGCCAGGCCCTCGCCCTCAACAACCTGGGATGGGCGGGCCTCTACGGCGGCGACTACGAGACGGCCCACGACCGGCTCGAGCGCAGCCTCGAGCTGCGCCGGCGGGTCGGGGACCGGCGGGGGGAAGCCTTCGCCCTGACCAACCTGGCCTGGGCCGAGCAGTGCCTGGGACGGCTCGACCGGGCCTCGGACCTCCTCGAAGAGGCCGCGCGGATCTTCGAGGATCTCGACGACCGGCTGGTCCCCGGCTGGACGATGGTCATTTCCGCCGTGGTCGCCCGCGGCCGGGGCGACCACGAGGAGGTGGTGCGGACCCTCCGCGAGGCGATCCCGTACTGGACCGAGCCCGGGAACATCTCCGGCGGCTCGGTCTGCTTCACCCTCCTCGCCCGGAGCCTGGTCGCGACGGCGGTACGGACGGATCCCGCGGGCGCCCCCGCGGCCGTGGGTCCCGCGGCCCTGGAGGAGGCCCGCGATCTGGCCGAGACGGCCGAGGAGATGGGGCGGCGGGTGGGCTCCCCCTGGCTGGTGGGCGGTGCGTGCCTCGCCCGGGCCGAGGTGGAGCTGGCGGCGGGCGACCCGGACGCCGCCGGCGAGTTGGGGCGCCGGGCCCTCGCCACCTTCGAGAGCTTCGGCGGGCGCCCCGGCATCGCGGAGAGCCGGGAGCTCCTGGACGCGGTCGAGCGGGCGCGATCCGGGGAGTGACTCCCCCCCTCCGTGTCGGG
>JASFUJ010000293.1:0-5332 GCA_050050355.1 Acidobacteriota bacterium | reverse complement strand
CGGGTGGCTCCGCCTGTCAGCGCCGTCGCGGACAGGTCGGGCGTACCCTGCCACCGGGCCTGCCAGGTCCGCGGGCGCTGGCACCTCCGGCCGGGAGCCCCCGGGCCGCTCCATGGGTCGCCGTTCGCCGGCGGCTCGGACCGACCAACCCACCTCACCGGCGTAGCCCTGGGGCTCGTCCCCAGGGGAGGCGGCGCCCCTCGTTCCCCTCCCGGAGGACCGCTCCTGCCGGCCCTCCTGGCCGAGCCGGGGGAGAGGGATCGGGGGAATTGGGGGACGCTCCGGCCGCAGGGGGCCACCCGGTGCGAAAAAAAACGGGCCGCCCCCCCTCCGGCAAGAGGGAAGGCGGCCCGGGATGCGACGTCGAACGCCGACTCCGCGCTCAGCTAGTTGCTGGCGCAGGTCTGGACGTTGGCGCCGGAGTCGTAGGTGAGCGTTCCGTGGGTCACGTCGTCCACGCAGAACGTGAAGTTGAGGCGGCCCTTCTTCGGGCCCTCCTCCAGCAGCACCGTGCCGTCCCCGGCGGTGGCGCCGCTCTGGCTGCCGGAGACGTCACCCGAGAAGGTGCCGTCCACCGTGGCGCTGCCGACCGGGTTGCCCTGGTCGTCCACGATGGTCACCGTCGCCTGGGCGTACTTGTTGCCGCCGCCGGCGTTGCGGGTGCCGACCACGATCGAGTCGACGTGCATGGTGGTCGGGCCGCCGGTTCCGGCCTCGGGCGTCGCCGACGCCTCGTTGGAGAAGCCGCTCTCGTTGCTCGAGGTGTCGACCGCGCTCACCACGTAGTAGTAGGTGGTGCCGTTGGTCACCGAGCCGTCGGTGTAGTCGCTGGCGCTCACCAGCGAGCCGTTGACCTGGGCGTAGCCCGAGCCGCTCGTGGTGGAACGGTAGACGTTGTAGCCGGCCAGATCGGACTCGGCATTGTCGTCCCAGTCGAGGGAGACCTGGGCGTCCCCGGCGGTGGCCGCCAGGTTCGTCGGCGCGGCAGGGGGCGTCGTGTCCGGGGCGGTGGTGAGGTCCACCTTGGCGAAGCCCACGTTCTCCTGCTGTGCGTCGCCGGTGAAGCTCGGGAAGAAGTGCCGGCTGTCGGACCAGGAGACGTACGCCGTCTCGTTCAGCACGTCCAGACCCAGGTACTCACCGTACTGGTTCGGGTTGTAGTTGGGGTTGGTGCCGGTGTTCTGGTTCGACCAGGAGATCCCGGAGTTGTTGAACTCGGCCGACGGGTTGGTGACCTGGACGTTCGCCCCGACGGTGGCGCCGCAGTCCGTGGAGCTGGCGAGGAAGATGTCGACCTCCTCGTTGTTCCCGTCGTTGCGGGTGTCGTGCCAGGCCAGCACCGGGTTGCCGTTGGACTGGTCCACCTGCAGGAACGGGTGGAACTGGCTGTTCGAGGTGGCGTCGTCGTTGACCTGGATCGGGCTCGACCAGGTGTTGCCGTTGTCGGTCGAGCGGGTCAGGAAGATGTCGGAGGTCTCCGCGCCGGAGCCGTCGTGGTCGGTGAAGGTGACGTAGAGGTTGCCGTCGCAGGAGCCGCCCGAGTTGTCGATGCCGATGGCGCCGAACGGGCTGACGCCGCGGCTGTCCTGAGCCGGCGGCGTCGAGTCGTTGCTGAAGCCGACCAGGTTGAAGTTGCGGATCTGGACCGGGCTCGACCAGCTCTGGCCGCCGTTGGTGGAGCGGCTGTAGAACATCTGCTCGCAGGAGCAGGTCTGGATGCCGCAGGTCAGGGTGTCCCAGATCACGTGGACGGTGCCGTCCTTGCCCACCTCCAGCTCGCAGGCCAGGTCGTAGCGGGCGGAGAGGCCGCCGGCCGAGCAGCCGGATGCGGCGCCGGCGGTGTCCGGCAGGTCCACCTCGGTCCAGGTCTGGCCGTTGTCGGTGGAGTAGGCCGACTTCTCGTTGTTGTTCCGGTCCCAGCAGGTGTAGTGCCGGCCGTAGTACGGGCTTCCGGAGTTGTTGTCGATGACGTAGAAGTTCTTGTCCTCCAGGTCGCCGTTGCCCCAGGAGTTGATCACCACGCCCTGGGCCTGCCATGTGGCGCCGCCGTCGGAGGAGATCGTGTCGACGATGGAGTAGTGGTAGTCCGCACCGTCGTAGCACAGCAGCATGTGGTTGAGGATGACCTGGTTGTTGTCGTTCCAGTAGAGGGCCGGGTCGGATCCGAAGATGATGCCGCCGAACTCCTGGGCGCAGTTCATGCCGTAGTCCACGTCCAGCGGCGGGCAGGTGTAGCCCCAGGTGTCGCCGCCGTCGCTCGAGAAGAAGACGGCCTGGATGCCGTCACCGCAGGTGCCGTTCTGGTCGTCCCAGGTGTTGGCGGCGGCCACGACCTGGTTCGGATTGTTGGGGTTGACCACCACCTGGATCTCGCCCTGGTACTCGTCGGGCGGCAGGGAGTAGTTGTAGGCGGCGTTGCGGTTGGTGCCGACGCTGATCGCCGCGGTGATCGAGTCGGGACCGCTCTCGCCCTCGGCCAGGCCGACGGAGAGCTCGCGCGGCGCCTCGGTGGTGCCGTAGAGCTTCAGGGCCTTCTGGGGATGGAGCTCCTGCCAGCGCATGTGCCACTGCCAGATCAGCTTCGGCACCTTGAACTCGAAGCGTCCGAGATGCATCCGGATCTCGAGCATGGAGAGCGGCGACATGGGCAGGTACTCCAGGTACCGGTCCACCACCTTGCGGTCGTGGATGTTGCCGCGGAGCTGCTGCTGGAGCCCGATGAACTGGGCATCGGTCTGGAGCTGCTGGTAGACCGGGATGAGCTCCTGCAGGTTGGGGGTCACACCCTCGGCCGTGGCGGCCCGCGGGACGGCGAGGCCGGCGACCAGGGCCGCGGCCAGACAGAGGGATACGAGGATCTTCCGACTCATTGCGTCTCTTCTCCTTGGGGTCTCGTTCGGGGGCCCCGCCGCCGACGCGGCAGGTCTACATGATTTTGGAACGAGCACTCTCAAGGGCAAGAGTGATGCCACCCTGCCGTACGGACGCAAGTGCAGTGGTCGCAAAATGTTGAAGCGCTTGCGACAGATTTCCGCATGGGGTCAGAGATTGACCCGTTGGGTCATGGGTTGATCCGATTTGCGGGTCAGGCTCTGACCCGCACCCTCCTTCCCGCCTACTGCATGATCTCGAGCGTGGCGCGGGCGGCGCCGTGGATCTCCCGGGTGCGCGGATCCTGCAGGAAGGCCACGACCCCGAGGTCGGAGCGGTTCCAGGAGGGCTCGAGCGTGAAGGTCACCTCCCCCGACCCCTCGGCGTCGGCGCTGGAGCCGGGAAGGGCGAACGCGCGGGAGAGCTGCCGGACGACGTAGTCGTTGTGGAGGGTGCGGTCGGCGTTCTCGCCGCGGGCGACGGAGGTGGTCAGGTCTTTCTGATAGAGCGCCATCCAGAGCTCGGGGGCGGCGGGGACGTCCGCCACCAGCTCGGCGTCGGCGATGGCCCGGAGGCGGTTCGGGTTCTCGCCGGGCGCCAGCCGCAGGTGCACCGCGCCGGCGGGCTTGCGCGCCAAGGCCTCGCGCACCAGGCGGTCGACCGTCCGCTCCTGGCTGCCGACGCACTCGGCCTCGCCGTTGACCACGAGCTGGGGGGTGTAGACGCGGTTGCTGTCGAACGCCCGGGCGTAGACCCGCTGGCGATCGGACCAGCGCTCCGAGGAGAAGGGGTCGGTCCAGCCGATGTAGTTCCAGTAGTCCACGTGGAACGAGAGCGGGAAGACCCGGGTGGAGAGGTCGGGATCGTCGCCCAGCCGCGTGAGCAGGCGGTCCGCCGGCGGGCAGCTCGAGCAGCCCTGGGAGGTGAACAGCTCGAGGACCACCGGTCCGCCGCCGGGGGGCAGGTCCGCCCGGAGGTCCGGAGCGAACCCGGGGACTCCGAGCGACCAGAGGATCACGACGGCCGTCACGGCCAGGGAGACCAGGATCGTGAGGGTGGAGCGGCGACGTCCGGGGTGGTCCGAGCTGGTGGATCTGGGCGGCGTGGTCGACATGGGGCGCATCTCCATCGGATGGTCAAAGGCATCGGGTGATTGCGGGGGCGTCGGGAACCTGCGCGGGGGGACCTGCGCAAGGTCCGGGGAGCCATGATACCGCCCCCGCCGAAGCCGATCCTCCGGATTCCGTCCCGATTCCCTCCCGATTCGCTCCTGGCGTCTCTCGGGGGCGGGTCCCGTGCGGGCGCGTGCGCCCCGCCGCCCGCGCGGGTGGGGCGGGAAGTCCTTGCGATTGCTAGGCTTCGAACAGAACCAAGGCCCGGTTTCCCGCGCGGCGGCGCGCTGTCCCGGAGAGGGCCCCCGGCCCGTACCGCCGGCGGGGCGTCCGTCGCGGGGAGCATGGGCAAGGAGGCGGAGATGTCTGACGCGACCCCGTCGAGAGCATGCTTCCGCGCCGCCGTGCTCGCCGCGGCGTTCTCGATCCTCGTTTCCCTGCTGTTCTGCGCCGTCCAGACCGCCCGGGCGGTCGAGCCCCCCGATCTCGGTCCGGGCGCGGAGCGCGAGCTCGCCGCACGCGGCTCGGTGACCTACCGGGTCTACTGCGCGAGCTGCCACGGCCGCGCGGCCCGGGGGGACGGCAAGCTCGCGGACCTGCTGGACGCGGAGCCGGCGAACCTCACCCTGATCGGCTGGCGCAACGAGGACCGCTTCCCGGTCGACCACGTGTACCAGGTGATCGACGGACGGGAGGAGGTCTCGGAGAACGGCCGGCGCGAGATGCCGGTCTGGGGCGAGGCGCTCGGCGCCACCGAAGAGGCCGCCGGCCTCGCGCCGGAGCGGATCGAGGCCAAGATCTGGGAGCTGGTCTACTACCTGAAGTCGATCCAGGCGCAGGGCCCGTAGGGCGCGCTCGCTGCGCTCGCATCCGGCCGGCTGAAGCCGGGGAGGGAGGCTCGCTGCGCTCGCATCCGGCCGGCTGAAGCCGGCCGACCGGTCCGCGGGGGTCTCGCTCCGCGGCCGGCCGCCTCGGAACCTCTTACCGGATCCCCACCGGCTTGCCGTCCTCCAGGTCCATGTGCACCGCCTGGGGCACGCGCGGCAGGCCGGGCATGCGCAGGATGTTGCCCAGCAGCGGCACCAGGAAGCCCGCCCCCGCGGACAGGATCACGCCCCGGACCGTGACCGGGAAGTCCCGGGGCCGGCCCGGCAGGCCCGGGTCGTCCGAGAGGGACGCCGGGGTCTTGGCCACGCACAGCGGCAGGTCCTCGTAGCCGAGGCGCCGGATCTCGTCCAGGTCGCGCTCCGCCTCCTTGGTGTAGACGATGTCGCCGGCGCCGTAGATCTTCGTGGCGATGGTCTCCATCTTCGTCTCGAACGGATCCTTCCAGTCGTAGAGCGGCTTGA
>JASFUJ010000292.1:0-5344 GCA_050050355.1 Acidobacteriota bacterium | reverse complement strand
GCCACAACGCCTACCACAGCCTCTACGGCCTCGGGATCTACAAGTCGACCGACGCCGGTCACACCTGGCAGGTTCTGGGCGAGCAGACCTTCGAGGGTCGGAGCGTCACCCGGATCGCGGTCTCGCCCGCCGATTCGCAGACCGTCTGGGCGGCGGCCACCCGCGCCGGCGGCAGCTACGGCGACTACCAGGGCGCCAGGCTCCACCCGGACCGGCTCGGCCCGGTCGGCCTCTACCGCTCCGACGACGGCGGAGCCACCTGGGGCCCGGCCTCCTCCACCCTGCCGGCGACCCCGGCCAACGACATCGACTTCGACCCGGTCGACCCGTCGCGCATGTACGCCACCTTCAGCGACGTCTTCCAGGACCCGAACAACGGGATCTACCGGAGCACCGACGGCGGGCAGACCTTCCAGCGGATCTTCTTCACCCACAACTTCGGCCGCACCGAGTTCGCCGTCGCCCCGTCCGATCCGAACCGGTTCTACGCCCTGGTCTCCTCGTCGCTGTTCAGGATCTTCGAGTGGGGAGGCTACACCCCGTTCGGCGGCTCGACCGTCGGGCTCTGGAGCTCGCAGGACGGCGGGGCCACGTGGACGTACCACGACCCGGGAAACATCCAGTTCGGCCAGGGTGACTACAACGCCGCCGTGGCGGTCCACCCGGACGACCCGGACACGGTCTTCGCCGCGGGCGTCTCCATGGTCCGCTCCACCGACGGCGGCTTCACCTGGATCGACGTCACCCCGCCTCACCAGGACGTCCACCAGATCACCTTCGACGCCGCCGGCCGGCTGCTCGTCGCCACGGACGGCGGCGTCTACCGCTCCGACGACCTGGGGGACACCTGGGAAGCGCGCAACCACCGGCTGGGCTCGATCCAGTTCTACCCGGGCATCTCGCTCGATCCGGACCGCCCGGGGCGGCTCCTGGGCGGCACCCAGGACAACGGCACCCTGATGACCGAGACCTCCGGCGAGAACTGGCTCTGGATCCACGGCGGCGACGGCGGCTTCACGGCCGTCCACCCGGACGATCCGGACGTCCTGTTCGTCGAGTACCAGGGCGCGGGCAACCTGTTCCGCTCCGACGACGGCGGGATCTCGTTCGAGCTGCTCGACCTGGGCGTCGATCCGTTCCTCGACGTGACCGCCTTCCAGGCGCCGTTCCAGATCGACCCGAACGATCCGGACCGGATGCTCTACGCCACGGGCCGGATCTTCGAATCCACCGACCGGGGCGCAACCTGGACGCCGATCTCCGCCGACCTGACCGAGGTCGACCCCAACGTGGACCTCTCGGCGGTCCGCAGCGTCACGATCGCCCCGTCCAACAGCCAGACGGTCTACGCCACCACCAACAACCAGCGCCTCCTGGTGAGCCTGGACGGCGGCGCCACCTGGGACCTGCGCCGCGACGACGTCTACGGCTGGCCTCGCATCCTGCGCCAGATCGCGATCGATCCGCTGGACGACGCCACCGCCTACGTGGCCGTCGGCCGCTTCGGCGGCGAGAAGGTCCTGGCCACCCACGACCGGGGCCAGACCTGGCAATCGATCGGCGCCGGCCTGCCCGACCTGCCGGTCAACTGCGTGGCCGTTCACCGGGACGGCGGCGTCCGGACCGTCCTCGCCGGCACCGACCGCGGGGTCTGGGCCAGCGACGACGGCGGCGTCACCTGGGAGCCGGTCGGCAAGAGCCTCCCGGCCGCCCCGGTCATGGACCTGGTGGTCGACGCCGACCGCCAGCGCCTGGTCGCCGCCACCCTCGGCCGGGGCCTCTGGGAGATCCCGCTGGTCGAGTGACGCGCCGAGGGTCCGCCGGCCGGCGCGCCGGCCCGGTGCGGCTGAAGTGACGGCGGAACGCCCCGGGCGTTCGCACGGACCGTTAAGCCAGGAGTCTGCGCGGCAGGACCACGTGACCGCGCGCACGGGTCTTCCGCGCGCAGCTCCAAGGCGCGACGAGGAGGCGATGCTGTAGCATCGTCGACGAGGAGCAACGCTGGAGATGCCCGGAACCCCCATGCGCCCAGAGGGTTGCGGTAGCGCAGGCTCGTCTGCTACGTTCTCGCTCCTCGACGATGCCACCGCATCGCCTGCGTCGCGAGCGCCTTGCATCCGAACCTGCGGCGCTCGCAACGCGGCCACGCGGTCCTGCCGCGCAGACTCCCAGGAGCCGGGGCTCGCGGACGACTCTCCGCCGAGCCCCGGCTTCCATGCCCCAGGATCGACCCCAGGATCGCGCAAGCACTCGCCCACCTCGGCCCCACGATCGGCCGGACCGGGGGACCGCGGCCGCCTGGCGCCACCGGCTCCACGAGGTCATCTTCGAGGCCGACACCCCGGCCGGCAAGGCGTTCGACGTGGCCCTGCTGCTGGCCATCGGCCTCTCCATCGTCGCCGTGCTCCTGGAGAGCATGGAGAACGTCCGGGAGGTCTGGGGAGCCGAGCTCCGGGCGGTGGAGTGGCTGTTCACCCTGCTGTTCACCGTCGAGTACGTGGTCCGCCTGCTGTCGGTGCGCCGCCCGGTCCGCTACGCCCGCTCATTCTTCGGGGTCGTGGACCTGCTGGCGATCGTGCCGACGTATCTTTCGCTGTTCATCGCCGGCACCCAGTCGCTCATCGTCATCCGGGCGCTCCGGCTGCTCCGGGTCTTCCGCATCCTCAAGCTGGCCCACTTCGTGGGCGAGGCCCAGATGCTCCGGGCCGCGCTCCGCGCCAGCTCGCGGAAGATCGTCGTCTTCCTGGGCGCGGTGGTGACCCTGGTGCTCATCATCGGCTCCCTGATGTACCTGATCGAGGGCGAGGCGAGCGGCTTCACCAGCATTCCTCAGGCCATCTACTGGGCCATCGTCACCATGACCACCGTGGGCTACGGCGACATCGCGCCCCAGACCGTCCTCGGCAAGCTCCTGGCCTCGGCGGTGATGATCGTCGGCTACGGCATCATCGCCGTGCCCACCGGCATCGTCACCGTGGAGATGGGCCGGGCCGCCGGGCGCACCATCTCCACTCAGTCCTGCCCCCACTGCGCCGCCGACGGCCACGACCCGGACGCCCGCTACTGCAAGTACTGCGGGGGCTCGCTGTAGGGCGGGCCGTGGCTCGCCCGGTCGGGTCTACGGGTCGAAACCCTCGCGGTCGAACAGCCCCGGGAGCTCGTCCACCCCGGGGCTCGCCCCGGCGAGCGAGTAGCTCCGCATCACACCGGTGGCGGTCTGCTCCACCGTGACGTCCACCCGCGACGTGGTGAACTTGACGAACGTCGGCCACAGCTTGCCGTTGGGCTTCGGCCCCACGATCCGCATCAGGACCTCCGTCCTGCCGGGCACCGCCGCGCTCACGCAGAGGGTCTCGTCCAGGCAGGAGCTCACCCTGCTCCCCATGATCGGCTCGGCCGCGCCCGGCGGCGTGATCTCGACCTGGAAGCGAAAGCCCGGGATCTCGGCGGTCGACAGCCAGCCGTCGTCCTCGCCGTCGTCCTCGAGCGGGTAGAGGGCGGCGGCCGCCGCCCGGTCGTCGTCGCCGAGCGAGACCCCCCGGACCGCCCGGGCCGGAACGGACGGCACCATGAGCGCCGCCAGGTTCCGCGGATCCGAGCAGTCGTCGTCCGGGTACCCCCGGCCGCACGAGTGGCCGATGCCCAGGGCGTGCCCCGCCTCGTGCCCGAAGATGAACTCCCCGACCTTGCCGCCGGCCGCGCCGAACACGCACCCGGCGCCGTCCTGGGTCAGCACGTCGCCCTCGGAGATCCGCCAGTAGTCGGTGCCGCGGAAGCTCGCCGTCCCGAACACGCAGACGCCGCCGATCGCCAGGATCCCGCCGCGATCGCAGTCGTAGCTCCCCTCGATCTCGTCGTGGGGATCGTCGAACACCACGAGGTCCTCCCCGTTGCACTCGAGGAAGGGTCGCCGGCTGCCGGTCTGCCCGCCGTAGCCCAGCATCACGTTCGAGCCCGGGTCCCGGGCCCAGACGCCGAACCCGGTCGCCACCTCCCGGAACCCCCCGCCCGGCATCCCCGGCTGCCCCTCCCGGTTGGCGTGGATCAGGACCCGGCTGCCGAGGTCGAACTTGAACCACCGGTAGTTCATGCCGTCGAACTCGAACAGGTTGAAGCGCTCGGCGAGGCCGGGGAGCCCGTCCTCGGACGGCGCCACGAAGTAGTCGGCCGGCCGCACGCGCCCGCGAGCCCGGTCGGCGAGCCAGCGGGCGAACGCGTCCAGGTCCCGCAGGCGCTCCTCGCCGCCGATCCCGTGGTGGACGACCTCCGGGCGGAACGCCAGGCGCCGGCCCTCCCGGGTCGCGGTGCGGAACGCGCCGAGGGCGAGCTGCGACAGCCCGAAGTCGCCGTCGCGCCGCGGGGTCAGGAAGAGCAGGACCTCCTCGCCGAGCCGGAAGCGGGGCGCACCCCAGACGTGCATCCAGGGCTCGTCCTCGGAGGGGATCCCCCCGAGCACCCGGACCGGCACCGTGTCGCCGACCCCCGAGCCCTTCAGCACCCGGGACACCTCGACGGTGTACCGGGTCGCCGCGCGGGGCGTCCGCGGGTCCTGGCCCTTCGCGGTCACCCGCCCCTCGACGATGAGGGGCGAGCCGTCCGCCAGGGCCTGGTCGCTCATCAGGACGTAGGTCGTGGCCCGGCCCGGCGCCGCGAGCGCCAGGCAGAGCAGGATTCCGAAGAAGCATCGCCGGAAGCTGCAGGTCATCGTTCGTTCTCCTCTCGATCTGACCGGCCTTGGCTGGAGTCTAGGGCTGGAGTCTCGAGCTGGAGTCTCGGGCCGGAATCTCGGTTTATTGATCTCTCATGGAGAATATGATCGAGAGGCGAAAAACGTTTCGGTCGGTTCCTTCTGTGGATGGACGATGAACCGCGCTCCGACCGACTCGGACGGATCCTCACGGCCGCGAGGAGGCCGGCGTCCGGCGCTCCGGCGGCGTCCAACTGCCCGGGCACTCCAGGTTCGGCTTGAGGCCGTCGACCAGGGCGGCGTTGTAGACGTCGAGACGGCCGGCCGCGCAGCACGCGGCCGCCGCCATGATGGTGCCGTCGCCCATCGGTACGACGGACCGGATGACCTGGCGGCGAACCGTCGAGTGATCCCACTCCGGATGCCGGGCCATCACCAGGGCGCAGGCCCCGGCGACGAAAGCGGTGGAGACCGACGTTCCGCTCTTCCAGGTCTCGCCGTCCGGCGGCAGGTGGTGGGTGGACAGGACGCTCTCCCCGGGAGCCGCCAGGTGGACGCTTCTCCGGCCGTACCCACTCTCCGATGCCGGCTCGTCGCAGTCGAGCGCCGCCCCCACGGTGATCATGGTGTCCTGCCGGTACGAGGCGGGGTAGTACG
>JASFUJ010000291.1:0-5349 GCA_050050355.1 Acidobacteriota bacterium | reverse complement strand
CGGCCCCGGACCGCGAGCCAGAGCGCCGCCACCGCCCCCAGGGCGAGCAGCGAGAAGACCGCCACCGCCCGCGGCACCAGGCCGGGCCCCATCGGCTCGAGGTCCTCCGCCCGGTACGCCGCCACGAAGGGGGCCGCCGCCGGAACGGCCACGGCGAGCGCCGCCAGCAGGCCCAGGGGCCAGAGCAGCCAGCCCCGGTCGGCCTCGCCGGGCCGGTTCCACGCCTCCGCCCAGCGATCGAGGGCCATTCCCACCAGCAGCGCCATGGCCGGGTACATGGTCAGGATGTAGACCGTCCGCTTGGCCGGCGACACGCTGAAGAAGACCAGCGTCACCACCATCCAGCTCAGCCCGAACAGGAAGGCCCTCCGACCCGATCCGGCCCGGTCGGCCGGATCATCCGGATCGGGGGCACCGCGGAGGAGACGGCGCCAGCCGACCACCAGGGCGCCCGGCAGCAGCAGCGACCACGGGAAGAAATCGACCGGGATCACCGTCAGGTAATACCAGGGCGGCCGGAAGTGGTGCCAGGGGTCGGCGTACCGGGTCACGTTCTGCTTGAAGACGATGGTTTCCAGGTACGGACGTCCCGCCTCGAACCCTGCCGGCACCAGCCAGGCCAGGACCACGCCGGCCCAGAGCAGCAGGCCCGTCCCGATCCGCATCCGCCGGATCTCCTCCCGCTCGCCCGAGAGCAGCAGGAAGGCGACCACCGAGAGCAGGGGCGGCAGCAGCCCCACCGGGCCCTTGGCGAGGGTGGCGAAGCCGGTGGTGAGGAAGAACAGGCGGTAGAACCCGGGCCGCCTCTCCGTGTAGCCGCGAACCCAGAACCAGACCGCCAGGGCGACCAGGGCGGTGAGCAGCATGTCGATCTGCCCGGTCCGTCCCTGCCAGAGGATCTTCATGCAGGTGCCGAAGGCCACCGCCGCGAGCCAGGCCGCCCGGCGAGACGCCAGGCGCCGGGTGATCAGGAAGGTGAGCAGGACCGCCGCCGCCGCGGACAGCGCGGACGGCAGGCGGGCGGACCACTCGTTCAGCTCCGCCGACCCGAACGGCGGCGCCACCAGCGAGGACGCGTTCATCAGCCACATCAGCAGCGGCGGCTTCTGGGCGTAGATCTCGCCGTTCAGGTGGGGCACGAACCACTCCCCGCTCAGCCGCATCTCCCGGGCCACCTCCGCGTACCGGGGCTCGTCCGGATTCCAGAGCGCCCGGTTCCCGAGCCCCGGCAGGACGACGAACAGGGCCAGCAACCCCAGGACCAGGAGGTCCCGCCGTCCGCGCGTCACACCGTCTCGCCGATCGTCCAATTCCCAGCTCCCGATCCCCGGTTCTAACTCTGCGTCCCGTCTCCGTCGGTCACCTCCGTGACCGTGCGCCGCCCCACCCACCGCCTCTGCAGCCACCAGACTCCGAACAGGTCGAGGATCCCCCGGCCCAGGCGGTTGCGGATGCCGTACTTCGCGGTGCCGAAGCGCCGGGCGCGGTGGCGCACCGGCACCTCGGTCATCCGGGCGCCGTCCATCTCGAGGAGGGCCGGGAGGAAACGGTGCATGCCGTCGAAGACCGGCACCCGGCGCAGGAGCTCGGTGCGGCAGGCGCGCAGTGTGCACCCCACGTCGGTCGCCGAATCGCCGGTGACCCGCCGGCGGACGGCGTTGGCGATCCGCGACGACAGCCGGCGGACCCAGGTGTCCCGGCGCTCCACCCGGATCCCGGACACCACGTCCCACCCTTCCAGCCGCTCCACCAGCTCGGGGATGTCGGCGGGATCGTTCTGCAGATCCGCGTCCATCATCACCACCACCGGTGCCCGCGCCGCGTTCCAGCCCGCGGCCAGCGCCGCCGACTGGCCGCGGTTCGGCGTCTGCCGCAGCACCCGGACCCGCGGATCGGTGCGGGCGAGGTCGCGCAGGACCTCCGGAGTCCGGTCGCCCGACCCGTCGTCGACGAACAGCAGCTCGTAGCCGAGCCCAGTGCCTTGCAGCGCCTCGCCGATCTCCCGGTGGAGGATCGGCAGGCTCTGCTCCTCTTCGAAGGCGGGGACCACGATCGACAGGTCGAGGGGCGAGGGGTTGGCGTCTCGGCGCTCCACGGCGCGGCAGTCTACTGGATCGCACGCCCCGCGTCGTTCCCGTTCATGCTCCGTTCATCGGACGGAGCTAAACTATCGATCGTTGTCCGAGGGCTTTCCGCTCGCCAGAGGGAGGGTCGATACCACGATGATCGAGAGACTCGCGCGATCCGGCGGCGGCCGGAACCGGGACGACCGGATCCGGGCCCGGGCACGGACGGCCCCGTCGGACGATCGGTCGCCAGACCGCATCCTCGGGACGTTGGCCGATCTGCGACTGCCCCTCGTCTGGTGGACCGTGCTGGTGGCGGTCTCGCTCGCGGTCCGGCCGCCGATCCCGGTCGACGAGACCCGTTACCTCTCGGTCGCCTGGGAGATGTGGGCGTCCGGCGACCTGCTCGTCCCGGCCCTCAACGGCGTGGCCTACTCCCACAAGCCGCCGCTGCTCTTCTGGTTGATCCACGCCGGCTGGGCTCTCTTCGGCGTGCAGTCGTGGTGGCCGCGGCTGGTCCCGGCGCTCTCCGCGCTCGCGGCGGTCTGGCTGACCGCGCTTCTGGCGCGCGAGCTCTGGCCGGAGCGACGCGCGCTGCCGGCGCGTGCCGGAGCCGTCGTCCAAGGGTTCCTGCTGTGCGTGGTGCTGGTGACCATGTTGCTGTTCGATCCGCTGCTCATGGCCTGCACCGCCCTCGCCGACCTCGGCCTCGTGCGCGCCGCCCGTCGAGGGAGCGTCGGCGCGTGGGGCCTCGCCGGCCTGGGGATCGGGCTCGGCGTCCTGGCGAAGGGACCGGTGATCCTGGTGCCGATCCTCCCGGTGATCCTCGCCGGCCCGTGGTGGGCCTCCGGCCTGAGGGAGCCGGGGACGGGGGCGCCCCGAGGCGAACACCGCGACGCCGATCCCCCCGCCGGTCCGGGGCCGGCGCACTGGTTCGCCGGGGCGCTCGGAGCCCTCGCCCTGGGTGCGGCCCTGGCCGGCGCCTGGGCGCTGCCGGCGGCGCACGCGGGTGGCCCGGAGTACGCCCGCGCGATCCTTTACGGCCAGACCGCCGGACGCCTGGCGGACTCCTTCGCCCATCAGAGGCCCTGGTGGTGGTATCTGCCGCTGCTGCCGGTGGTGTTCTATCCCTACTCGTTCTGTCCCTCGGTCTACCGGGGGATCTATCGGATGGTCTCTCGGGAGGCGGGGCGCCTGCGGGCGGTGGCGTCCGAGCCGGGGGTGCGTTTCGCGCTGGCCGGGACCGTCCCCGCGTTCGTCGCGTTCTCGCTGATCAGCGGGAAGCAGCCGCACTACCTGGCGCCCCTGCTGCCGGCCGCCGCCCTCCTGGTGGCCCGCCTGCTGGAGCTCGTGCCCCGGCCCGGCAGGCGCGACCTGGTCCTGCCGGTGCTGTTCCCGCTGGTCGTCGCGGTCGGCCTGACCGCGATCCCGGGCGTCGCGGGGCTCGCCGGGCTACCCGGGTGGACGAGCGAGCTCTCGCCGGGAGCCGGCCTGCTGCTCGGCGCCACCGTCGTCGTCGCCGCCTTCTTCCTGGGGAGGTGGCGCCTGTCGCCCCACCGCAACCTCGGCGTGCTGAGCGTCGCGGTGGTGATCGGCATCTACCTGGCCCTGTCGCCCGCGCTCGTCGAGCCCTTCGACCTGAAACCGGTCGCCGACTACGTGCACATGGCCGAACGACGGGGGCGGCCCGTGGCGCACGTGGGCCACTACGAGGGCGAGCTCCACTTCCTCGGGCGCCTGCGCCGTCCGTTCGCGGAGATCGACGCGGCCGGGGCCGCCCGGTGGATCGCCGATCACCCGGACGGGCTGGTGATCGTCCACTACGGGGACCCCGACTCCGTCGACCTCTCCGCGGCCGTGTTCGTCCATCCCAGCCGCGGCCAGACCCTCGCCGTCTGGGACCGTGAGAGCTTCGCCGGCGGGGCGGTCCTCTCCGGCTGGTAGCCGGTCGCGCTGCACCCCGCCGTCGTCCCACCGCCGTCCTCCCAGACGGTAAGATCGGCCGGTCGTGGGCCTTCACTCCGACCCGAGGAGGAGATTCTTGCGCCGAGCCGATCTGCTGACGACCCTGTCTCTCGCCGCCGTGCTTCTCACCGCCGCCACCGTGCCGGCGCGGGCCGGCGTCCACTCCCTGAGCGTCTGGGCCGGCTCGTTCGACGTGCTGAGCTCGGGGAGCTCGACCGAGCTCGGGATGGAGCTCCGGTTCGATCCTCCCACCCCCTCCATGCAGGGTGAGCGGCCGTTCCCCTGGAGCCTGCGGCCTGCGGTCGGGGTGATGGGGACGTCGGAGGACGCGGTGTACGGCCACGCGGGCTTCCGCCTCGACCTCCCCCTCGCGGGACGCCTCGGGCGGATCACCGTCACGCCCCAGGTGGCGGCCGGGTACTACGAGCGGGGCGACGACAAGAACCTGGGCGGGAGCTTCCACTTCCGCTCCGGCCTCGAGGTCTCCGCGCGGCTCGGCCGGCGCCAGAGCCTCGGGCTGCTCTTCTACCACCTGTCGAACGCCGGGATCGAGGACAGGAACCCGGGAACGGAATCGCTCGTCGTGACCTGGTCCGTGGCCTTCTAGTACCATGCCCGCCAGGAGGAACCGATGACCGTCGATCCGGACCTACTCGAAATCCTCGTCTGTCCGAAGACCAAGGGCGAGCTGGAGCTCGTCGATCTGCCGGAGGAGATCCGCGCCGCGCTGGTGGAGAAGTACCGGGAGCACTTCCGGGACGACGATCCCGTCGTCGAGCAGGGGCTCTACTCTCCGAGCTCCGGTCTGCTCTACCCGATCGTCTCCGACATCCCGATCATGCTGGTCGACGAGGCCCTGCCCGGAACCGCGATCGGGCGCTCCGGGCCGTCCGGGGACTGACTCCGGCCGGCCCGTGTCTCGCCGCTTAACCCACTCCTCTAGAAGGTCTTAGCGCTGCGCTATACTCGCTCGGCCGGCCCGTGCCCGCCGGGTCGATCCGCGGGCGGCGGCAAAGGACCGCTTCGTGGGCGTTCGACTGGACCAGCTTCTGCATGAACGGGGCCTCTTCCCGAGCCGGGAGCGCGCCCGCCGGGCCGTCATGGCCGGGACCGTGGAGGTCGAGGACCGGCGGATCGACAAGCCGGGCACGCGGGTGGCGGAAGACGTCCGGGTCCGGGTGCTCGCGCCGAGCGAGCCGTTCGCCTCACGCGCCGGCCGCAAGCTCGCGGCCGCCCTGGACCGTTTCGATCTGGTCCCGGAGGGGTGGACGTGCCTCGACGTGGGAGCCTCGACCGGAGGGTTCACCGACTGTCTGCT
>JASFUJ010000290.1:0-5353 GCA_050050355.1 Acidobacteriota bacterium | reverse complement strand
CTGTTCGCCTATCCCACCGTCCAGAGCCTGGCCGCGCACCTGACGCCGGAGGAGACGGCGGCCGGCGAGGTCGATCCGGGCCGGGGTCCGGCCCGGGTTCCGGACAGGGCTGGGGACAGGGCTGGGGCCGGCGGGCCGGAGTGGACCGAGCGCGCCGTCGCCGTCGTCGGCATGGCGGGGCGGTTCCCCGACGCCGAGGACCCGGACCGGCTGTGGGAGAACCTGGCGGCGGGGAAGTGCTCCATCCGCCGGTTCACCGACGAGGAGCTGCTGGAGGCGGGGGTCACCGAGGAGGAGCTCTCCCGGGAGGGCTACGTCAAGGCCGGCACCGTGCTGGAGGGCCTGCAGACGTTCGACGCCTCCTACTTCGGGTTCACCCCGCGCGAGGCCGAGATCATGGACCCGCAGCAGCGCTTCCTCCTGGAGTGCGCGGTCGAGGCCCTGGAGAGCGCCGGCTACCCGGACGAGGCCCGCTCCGGGCCGATCGGCGTGTTCGTCGGCAAGGGGACCAGCTTCTACCTGCTGGAGCACGTGCTCCACCACCCGGAGCTCATCGAGCGGCTCGGCATGATGCCGGTGTTCAACTTCAACGAGAAGGACCACGCGGCGACGATCCTGTCCTACAAGCTGAACCTGACCGGGCCGAGCGTCAACGTGAACACCGGCTGCTCGACGGCGCTGGTGGCCGTCCACTCGGCGTGCCAGAGCCTGCTCTCCGGCGAGTGCGACCTGGCCCTGGCCGGCGCCGCCAGCTTCGTCAGCACCCTGACCCGCTCGGGCTACCAGTACCACGAGGGGCAGATCACCTCGCCCGGCGGCCTCTGCCGGGCGTTTTCGGACGAGGCCGACGGCACCGTCTTCGGCAGCGGCGTCGGGCTGGTGGTGCTCAAGCCGCTGGCGGCGGCCCTCCGGGACCGGGATTCGATCCACGCGGTGATCCGGGGCTCGGCGATCAACAACGACGGCTCCCTCAAGGTGGGCTACAGCGCGCCGAGCCTCCAGGGCCAGGCGGAGGTCCTCGCCCGGGCCTACGACCGGGCCGGGGTCGACCCCGGGACGGTCGGGCTGCTGGAGGCCCACGGCACCGGCACCCGCCTGGGCGACCCGATCGAGCTCGGCGCGCTCCGCCGGGTCTTCGGGGGCCCCCGGGAGGACGGGTCGCGCTGCGCCCTGGGCTCGGTGAAGACCAACATCGGCCACCTGGACTCGGCCGCGGGGGTCGCCGGGCTGATCAAGGCGGTGGGGGCCCTGAAGCACCGCACGATCCCGCCGACGCTCCACGCCGCGGTGCCGAACCGGGCCATCGACCTGGACGACAGCCCGTTCCACCTGAGCGGGGAGGCGACCGGCTGGCCCGCGGACGGCACCCCCCGCCGGGCCGGCGTCAGCTCCTTCGGGGTCGGCGGCACCAACGCCCACGTGGTGCTGGAGGAGGCGCCGCCTCGGCCGGACCGGGTGGAGGCTCCGGGCGTCCACCTGCTGCCGCTGTCGGCCCGGACCGAGGGCAGCCTGCGGCGGGGCGCCCGGCGGCTGGCGGAGGCGCTGGAGCGCCGGCCGGAGGTCGGGTTGCACGACGTGGCCTTCACCCTCCAGGTGGGGCGCGCGGCCCACCCCTTCCGGAGCGCCGTGGTGTGCGACGACGCCGGGGAGGCGCGCGCGCTGCTCGCCGAAGCCGACCGGCTGCCGGTGGTCCGCCACCCGGAGGGCGGGCGCGCGCCGGTGGTCTTCCTGCTCCCCGGCCAGGGCGCCCAGCGCCCCGGCGTGACCCGGCAGCTCTACCGCGCCCGTCCCGCCTTCCGCCGGGCGTTCGACGAGTGCGCGGAGATCGTCGAGCTGGCCGCGGGCTGGGATCCGCGGGACCGGCTCCACGGCGACGCCCCGGAGGCCGATCTCGGGAGCACCGATCTCGAGAGCACCGAGATCGCGCAGCCGGTCCTGTTCTCGGTGGAGTACGCCCTGGCTCGCTTCTGGGAGGCGCTCGGGGTCCGGCCCGCCGCCCTGTCGGGCCACAGCCTGGGCGAGCTGGTTGCCGCCTGCCTGGCGGGGGTGTTCACGCTCGAAGAGGCGCTCGCCCTGGTGATCGTCCGGGGTCGGCTGCTGCAGAGCCTGGAACGGGGCCGGATGCTGGCGGTGAGCTGCGGCGAGGCCGAGCTCGGGGAGCTGGGGATTCCCGACGCCGGGTCCGGGTCCGGGGCCGGGGCCGGCGACTGCAGCCTGGCGGCGGTGAACGGACCCGGGCAGTGCGTCCTGTCGGGGCCGGTGCCGGCGATGGACGCCGTCCGGGAGCGGCTCGAGGAGGCCGGGATCCCGACCCGCGCGCTGCGCACCTCCCACGCCTTCCACTCGCCCATGGTGGAGCCGGTGATGGAGACCTTCGAGCGCTGCGTGGCGGCGGTCGAGCGCAAGCCGCCGCGCATCCCCTTCGTGTCCAACGTCACCGGCACGTGGATCGAGCCGGAGCAGGCGACGAGCCCCGCCTACTGGGCCCGGCACCTGCGGGCGACGGTGCGCTTCGGCGACGGCCTGGCGGAGGTGGCGCGGGAGGAGGGGAGCGTGCTCCTCGAGGTGGGCCCCGGCCACGCCCTGAGCGCCCTGGCGAAGCGGAGCGGCGTGGCGCCCGAGCGGGTGGTCCCGACCCTCGGCTCCGGCCGCCCCGGCGAGAACGAGGACCGGGCGGTCCTCGGCAGCGTCGGCCGCCTGTGGACGCGCGGGGTGGAGGTGGAGTGGACGGCGCTCCACGAGGGGCGGCGGCCGGGGCGGGTGCCGCTCCCCACCTACGCCTTCGAGCGGGAACGCTACTGGCTGGAGCGGTGGGGCGGTCCGGCGAGGGAGCGCCCGGCGGCGGAGCCGGCGTCCGGCCGGGCGTCCGCCGAGTCCGCCGAGTCCGCGGGGGAGCCGTCGGGCGCAGATCCGGCGCCCCGGAGCGAGGCCACCTACGCGCGGCCCGACCTCCCCACCGAGTACGTGCCGCCCGGCAACGAGATCGAGGAGCGGCTGGTGGAGATCTGGCGGCGCTTCCTCGGCATCGAGACGATCGGCATCCGGGACGACTTCTTCGAGCTGGGGGGCGACTCCCTGGTGGCGACCCGGGTCCACGCCCGGATCCGCTCCGAGCTGGGGGTCGAGCTGCCGGTGGGGAAGATGTACGAGCTGGCGACGATCCGGCGGATCTACCTGTTCATCGCCACCACGAAGGACCCCGGCGTCATCGATTCCCTCTCGGAGGAGGAAGTGGACGAGTTCCTCGAGGTGTTGGAGTCATGACCGGACCGGGCCACGCACACACCCGCGCCGCGGACGATCGCGACGCGACAGACGCAAGGAGGAGACCTTCGATGGAACCCCGCGACGAGAGCCTGCGACAGCGGGTCGCCCTGGGCTGGGCGCTGCTGATGCTGATCCAGACCACCATGCTGGTGTTCATGATCGTCGAGAGCGTGTTCGACGACAACGACTTCGCGTCGTTGCGCTTCGATCCGGGCCCGGACGGCCTGAAGATGATCGCCTTCGTGTTCGCCGTGTACGCCCTGATGCCGGTGGTGGTCCACCTGGTCCACGGGCGGGGGAACCGGATCCTGCGCTGGATCGTGGCGGTGCTCGCGATGCTCAGCTTCTTCTTCCTCCTGCTGCACCACATCGCCCACTGGTACTACGGCCAGCGGCCCGACCTGAGCTCCCACGCCCTCGACACGGTCGTCCACGTCGTCGGCCTGTGGCTGATCGTGTCGTCGATCCAGTGGGCGCGCTCCCGCCCGGGATCGGGAGCCGCGGACGCTTGAACGGGGCGCCCCGGCGCCCAGGACATGGAGACTCCGATGAACCGTCGAACCATCCAGGCCCTTCTCGGCACCCTCTTCGTCGCCGCCCTCCCCACCACCGTCTACGCCCACACCGGCGAGTCCGGGGTCGGGTTCGTGTCCGGCCTGCTGCACCCGATCCTCGGCCCGGACCACTTCCTGGCCATGCTGAGCGTGGGCATCGTCAGCGCCCAGCTCGGTGGGCGGCGGATCTTCACCATCCCCGGCCTGTTCGTCGTCGCCATGGTCACCGGGGCCGTGATCGGCATCTACGGCTTCGGCTGGCCGTTCAGCGAGCTGGGGATCGCGCTCTCGGTGGTGATCCTCGGCATCGCCATCGCCACCACCACCAGCGAGACCATGGCCTGGCCCATCTTCCTGGTGGTGGCCCTGTTCGGCAGCCTGCACGGCCACGCCCACGGCCTGGAGATGCCGGGCTCCGCCGATCCCGTCTACTACGGCGGCGGCTTCGTGCTGAGCACCGCCTGCATCCACATGGCCGGAGTGGGCGTGGGCCACTGGTTCACCAGCCGCGAGACCCTGGTGACCCCCTTGCGGCACCTGGGATCGGGCATGGCCGGCATGGGCGCGATGATCCTCCTGAACCTGCTCGAGGCGTGGTGAGGGGCGCCCGCGTGTCCGGCGGCCCGGCGTGGACGGAGCGGGCCGCGTGACCCGAACGGCCTACGACGCCATCGTCGTCGGAGGCGGCACCGCCGGCTCGATCCTGGCCGCCCGGCTGAGCGAGGATCCGGACCGCCGGGTGCTGCTGCTCGAGGCCGGCCCGGACTTCCCGGACCGGGCGCCGGAGGAGCTGCGCACGGTCAACGGCCCGGTCACCCGCGGGTACAACTGGGACCTGGAGGCCGTGGTGACCGGCGGCGGGGCGAGCGGGTGGGGCGAGGCCGGCGGCGCCGCGGCGGCCGGGGTCGCCGGGCCCATGGCCCGGATGGCGAAGGTGTTCGAGATCGCCGCGGAGCACCTGAGCGAGACCGGGTCCGGGCGCCCGGCCGAGCAGGGCGACACCCCGAGGGGCGTCTCCGCCGCCCTCGCCGAGCGGGTGGGCGGAGGGGTCCGGTTCCAGTACGCGCTGGGGAAGGTCATGGGCGGCGGCTCGGCGGTGAACGGGGCCCTCGCCCTCCACGCCCGGCCGGAGGACTACGCCGCCTGGCGCGCGCTGGGCAACGACCGGTGGGGCTGGGAGGACGTCCGGCCCTACGTGCGGCGGATCGAGGAGGGCGCCGGCGCGGTGCCGCCGCTGCCGATCGAGACCGTCCGGCCGGAGGACCTGACGCCGTTCCAGGGGGCGTTCGTCGACGCCTGCGCCGCGCACGGCCACCCGCGCGCCGACCTGCGCGAGGGCACGGCCGGCGGGGTGGGCCTGCTGCCCAAGAACGTGGAGGGGGGCCGGCGGGTGTCCACCGACCGCCAGTACCTGGGACCGGCCCGGGCGCGGCCGAACCTGACCGTCCGGTCCGGCTGCCTGGTGGACCGGATCCTGTTCGAACGCCGGGGCGGCGGGGTGACCGCCACCGGGGTGGAGGCGATCGCCGGCG
>JASFUJ010000289.1:0-5357 GCA_050050355.1 Acidobacteriota bacterium | reverse complement strand
TGCCCCGGCGGCGGGACCGCGGTGACCATCGAGATCCCCGTCGCGGAGAGCTCTTCATACGGATCGTAACGTGGCAGCCCTAGACTGTTCTGCATCGGTGCAGGGGTGCGGGGGCGCAGGAGCGCAGGGACACCGAGCCGGCTCGCCGGCCGAGGCGCCGCCGCCGGAGCATCGCGGTCACGAGGCCGGGAATGGATGATCGATCGAGGCACGGAGGAGCAATCGAAGACGGGTTCCAGACCGTGCTGCTGGTCGAGGACGACCACGACCTGCGGGCTCTCCTGGAGCTGACTCTCGAAGCTCCGCGGCGGCGGATCGTCACCGCCGGTGACGGGGTCGAGGCCCTCGACCTCGTCGACTCCCTGCGCCCCGACCTCCTGTTGACGGACTGGATGCTCCCCGGGCTCAGCGGAATCGAGCTCCTCGAGCATCTGAGACGGAACGAGGAGACCGCCCGCATCCCCGTCATCATGATCACCATCCGCGACGACGCCCGGTCGAGGCAGCGGGCCCTGGCCGGCGGCGTCCATGCGTTCCTGACCAAGCCGTTCCGGCCGTCCGAGCTTCAGGCCGCCGTCGAGCGGGCCCTCGCCGGCGCACGCGTCAGGCCGTGACCCGTTCGATGGTCGCCCGGAGCTCGTCTCCGGCGACCGGCTTGCCGAGAACCTCTTCGATCCCGAGCGCCTTCAGGGAGGCGCGCTCTTCCTTGCCCACGTGGCCGGAGACCGCGACGAGACCGGTCGCCGGCCAGCGGTTCCGGATCGCCGCGCAGAGCTCCGCACCCGATCCGCGCGGCAACCTCAGGTCGACGATCGCCAGGTCGGCCGGCTCGCGTTCCATGGCCGCGAGGGCCTCGGAGGTCGATCGGGCGGTGCGGACGGCCCAGCCCCAGGATTCGAGCAGCCGGGAGAACGCGAAGCGCACCACCTGCTCGTCGTCCACGACCAGGACCCGGCCGCCGGCCTTCGAAGATGCGGCGTCACGGTGCGCTTCCTCGGGCGGCGGGTCGACCCGCGGGCGGGCCGCGGGGATCGCGACCCGGAAGCGGGCACCGCCGTCGTCGGGGGCCTCGAACCGGAGCTCGCCCCCGTGCTTCTGGACGATGCCGTAGGAGAGGGAGAGCCCCAGGCCGGTTCCCGCGCCGGGCGGCTTGGTGGTGAAGAACGGCTCGAAGATCCTGGACTCGAGGCCGGGCGGGACTCCCGGACCGTTGTCCTGCACCTCGTAGACCACCAGGTCGCCGTCCGTCCGCACCCGGAGCAGCACCCGGCCCGGTTCCTCGTCCTCCAGCCCCTCGACCGCCTGGAGCGCATTGGTCAGGAGGTTCATGAACACGTGCTGGAGCTGGACCGGATCCGCCAGGATGGAGATCGGGCCGCACTCGATCTCCGGAGTGATCTCGACTCCGGCCAGCCGGAACCGGTTCGACAACAGGGTCAGTGCATCATCGAGCGGCGCCAGCGCCGGCACGCGCTCCGTGCTCAGCAGGCCCTGCCGGGCGAACAGGCGCACGTTGTCGACGATCCGTGCCATGCGCCGAACCTGGTCACAGATCAGGCCGAGATCGCCGGCGTGGTCCTGGATGCGGTCCCCGGGACTCTCCCGGATCGCCTCCGCGAGAGCCTGGATGGCCGCGAGGGGCTGATTGAGCTCGTGGGCCATCCCCGCGCCCATCTCCCCCAGGGCCGCGAGCTTCCCGGCCTGCAGAACCTCCTCCTGCGCCAGCTCCAGCTCCCGGTTCGCCCTGAGCAGGTCCTCCTCGACCAGCTTCCGCTCGGCGATCTCCCTGTGCAGCTTCTCGGTGCGCTGGAGGACCCCCTGCTCCAGCCGGGACAGGAACTCTGCCCGCTCGAGGGCGAAGGCGCAAAGGTGAGCCACCCGGCCCAGCACCGATTGCACCTCCGTGCGGAAGGTGTGCGGCCGGGTGTCCTCGCAGTTGAGCACGCCGATCACCCTGCCTTCGACCCTGAGAGGCAGCACGAATTCCGACTGCACCTCCGGGATTCCCTCCAGGTAGTCCGGGCACCGGTGCGGCGACTCGGGCACGTGCTGGACGGCCCCCTCCCGGGCGCACCTGGCGACCAGGCACCGGTCGGAGAGGTCGAACCCGTCGTGGTCCTTCGGGAAGTCGTAGCTGGCGTGGCCCACGAGGCGGAGGAAGGCCGCCCTGGGCTCGAGCAGGTAGACCGAGACGAGTGCCAGCTCGAGATGGTGGCGGATGATCTCGCACGAAGAGCGGATGGCCTCGCTTCCCTGATGCTCGACCAGGGCACTGCCGACCCGCTCCAGAAGGCCGAGCTCCCGTTGCCGGGCACCCATTTCCCGGACGCCGGCCGTCAGCTTCCGGTCCAACCGCTCGCCGGTGGCGGAGGTCAGCGAGGTGATCGAGGCGACGAGCACCAGGAGCGTCAGGACCTCCCAGGTGCTGGTCAGCGGGATCTCCGGGTTCGACAGGGTCAGGACGACGGTGACCGCCAGGTGCAGGACGACGCACGGCACCAGCCACCTGAAGGGAAGGATCAACCCCGTGACCAGGATCGCGGTGACGAGCCAGACGATCTCCATGATCGCGCTGGTGTCGATGAGGTCGGTGGCGAGGCCGACGTACGGGACCACCAGACAGGCGGCGATCGCCAGCACGGCGGAGAGACGCTGCATCCCCGACCACAGCAGCGTCAGACCGACGGCGGCCGTGCCCCCGATGCCGAGCTGCAGGATGCCCTGGCCTCCCCGGACGAAGAGGGCCGAGCCCGTGCCGAAGACGGTCAGGACGACGAGGATGACCCAGAGGGAGAATCTGCGTCTCTCGTCCGCTGTTGGCTGATTCGTCGCCACCGGTCGATCGAAGATAGCGCATCGGCAGCGCACGTCGCCAGACCGGGGCACCCGGCGGCGCGGTCCTGCCGCGCAGACTCTCCTAGGCGGCGCCTTCGCGGCGCTGGTCCCAGGCCGCGTCCCGATCCGGCGCCCCGCTCTTCGGCAGCGGCAGCAGCATGCGCACCCGCCGGCGGTACTCGCGGTAGGCGTCGCCGTGGAAGTGGACCAGGTCGCGCTCCTCGAGCCGGATGGCCACCAGGATGTAGCCCGTGGTTCCGGCGGCGAACAGCAGGTGCCCCCAGGTCATCACCGGCGTCGCCCAGAAGGCCACGATGAAGCCGAAGTAGAGGGGATGGCGCATCACCTTGTACAGGCTCGGGCTGTAGAACCGGGGCGGGTGGTACTCGCGGCCCCGGAACGCCGCCCAGACCTGGCCCAGGCCGAACAGGTCGAAGTGGTCGATCAGGAAGGTGGAGAGGAAGACGACTCCCCACCCCAGGAGGGAGACGCCGATCAGCACCGGCGCGAGACCGGTCCCGGAGAGGTCCCACACGATCCCGCCGAGCGGCTGCCAGGCCCACATCAGGAGCGCCAGGGCCGCCGTGGCGGCGAGGACGAAGGTGGAGCGCTCGACCGGGCGCGGGACGACCTTCGTCCACCACCGCTTGAAGCCCTGTCGGGCCATCACGCTGTGCTGGAGGGCGAACAGCAGGAGCAGCCCGCCGTCCACCAGGAGCGCCTCGAGCAGACCTCCGCCGGCGCCGCCTCGATCCATGCTCTTGGGCACGTAGAAGTTGCCGACGAATCCGATGGCGTACAGGAACACCGGCAGGAAGGCGAGATAGGCGAGCACGCCGTAGAGCAGAAAGAGTGTCCGTTTGATCATTCGATCCTCCTCGGAGTCGGCACGGACGGATCCGTGCGCTGGGTTCGCGTCACCCCGGGAAGCGAGATCGAACGCGGACGGGGCTCACGCCCCGGGTGTACACTCGGAGGTCCTATGCCCAGATACGTGGTCGAACGGGAGATCGCCGAGATCGGTGACGTCAGCGAGGAGGAGGTGTTCGAAGCCTCCCGCCGGGCGCTCGACGCCATGGGCCCGCTCGGGTCGAAGATCCAGTGGCTCCACAGCTACGTGACCGACGACAAGGTCTACTGCGTCTACATCGCCCCGGACGAGGAGGCCGTCCGGCGCCACTCCGAGCTCGTCGGCCTGCCGGTGGACCGCATCTCCGCCGTGCGGGGCCTGCTGGACCCCTCCGACTACGCCTGAAGCCCTCCGGCGTCGCCGGCGCAGAGGGTCTCCACCAGGCCGTCCAGGGACCGGCCTCGCCCCCGGTCCCAGGCCGCCTCGGCCGCCGGGCCGCCCAGGCGCTCCCGCGCCCGGGCCACCGCCGCGTCCAGAGCCGCCTCCACGTCCCGGTCCCCCGGCGGACGGCCGAGCCGCTCCCGGAGCCGTCCCGCGGCCCCCGCCAGCCACAGGACCCGCGCGTCGTCCCCGCGGTCGCCGGCCAGGGTGGCCAGGGCCTCGAGCACCCGGGCGACGCCCCGCTGGTGGCCCACCCGCGCGAACTGCGCCAGGGCCTCCCGGTAGCTCGCCTCCGCCTCGTCGAGGCGGCCGGCCTGCTGGGCGAGCCGTCCCAGGTCCGCCAGGGTGCTGCCGATGCCCCACGGCTCCTGCAGCTCCCGGAACCGCTCCAGCGCCCGCCGGTAGAGCCGGACCGCCTCCGACCACGCTCCGTCCCCGTTCCGCGGCGCTCGATCCCGGGCCGCCTGATCCCGGACGACGTCAGCCTCGTGGCTCGTCTCCCAGGCGGCGCCGACGGGGTCGCCCAGGCGCTCGAACATGGCCGCCGCGTCCCGGTAGAGTCGCCGGGAGCGCTCCGGCTCCCCCTGGTTCCGGAGCACGAAGGCGAAGTTGGAGAGCGAGGCCGCGGCGCCGTGGCTCTCCCCGAGCTCCTCCCACAGCTCCAGCGCCTCGTCGTAGCAGGTCCGCGCCTCGCCGTAGCGCTCCTGCTCGGTGAGCTGGATTCCCAGGCCGTTCAAGGCCACCGCCTGGCCGTGGCGGTCGCCCAGCCAGCGGTAGAGCTCCAGGCACCGGCGGTGGTAGTCGATGCCGCGGGCGCGGTCCCGCTGCCCGGCGGCCAGCACGCCGGCCGAGAACAGCCCCTTCGCCCGGAGCTCGGTGAGCTCTCCGGCCGAGGGCAGTGCCAGCAACTGCTCGAAGCGCCGCCGCCCCTCGCTGAAGCTCTCGCCCAGCTCCCAGAAGTGGAAGAGCCCCTGGGCCGTGCGAAGACCCCACGCGGCGTCGTCGGTGGCGATCAGCCAGTCCAGAGCCGCCCGGAAGTTGGCTTCCTCGGTGCGAACGCGCTCCAGCCACTCCGGCTCCCGGCCGCGGTTGAAGGCGGAGGCCGCCTCCTCCGCGAGCACCAGGAAGTAGGCCGCGTGGGCCTTGCGGGTGGGCGCCGCCTCGCCGCTGGCGTCCAGGCGCTCGGCGGCGTACTCGCGGATCGTCTCCAGCATGGTGAAGCGGGGCTCGT
>JASFUJ010000288.1:0-5358 GCA_050050355.1 Acidobacteriota bacterium | reverse complement strand
CGTCGAGGAGCGCGAGCGAGCGCAACGCCGCAGTCGTGGGCAGATCCGCCGTTGCAGCAGAGCGATGGTGAAGTCTCCGGGCTACAATCCGGTCATGGCCCTCGCCGAGCTCGTGCGCACCCTGGCCATCGCCCTCGGGCTGGGACTGCTCGTCGGCCTGGAGCGGGAGCGACACGAGTCTCTGCTGGCGGGGTTCCGGACCTTTCCGCTGGTGACCGTGCTGGGCGCCCTGTGCGCGATCCTGGCCGGGGAGTTCGGCGGCTGGGTCGTGGCGGCCGGGTTCGCCGCGCTGGCGGCGGTGGCGGTGGTCGGGAACCTGGGCAGGTTCCGGACGGGCGAGGTGGACCCGGGGCAGACCACCGAGGTGGCCATGCTGGTCATGTTCGGGGTCGGGGCCTACCTGGTGATCGGCGAGGTCCGGGTGGCGGTGGCCCTGGGGGGCGCGGTCATGGTGCTGCTCCACATGAAGGAGCGGCTCCACGGCCTGGCGGGCCGGATCGGGGAGCGGGACTTCCAGGCCATCGCCCGGTTCATCCTGCTCTCCCTGGTCATCCTGCCGGTGCTGCCGGACCGTGCCTACGGGCCGTACAGCGTGCTCAACCCGTTCGAGATCTGGCTCATGGTGGTGCTCATCGTGGGCCTCAACCTGGTCGGGTACCTGGCCTTCCGGCTCTGGGGTCAGCGGCGGGGGGCCCTGGTCGGCGGAGTGCTGGGCGGCCTGGTGTCGTCCACGGCGACCACCGCCGGCTACTCGCGCCGCACCCGCACCGACCCGGACCTGGTGTCGGTGGCCGCGGTGGTGATCGCGGTGGCGAACGCGGTGGTCTACGCCCGGATCCTCGCCGAGATCGCCCTGGTGTCCCCCGGGTTCCTCGCCACCGCGGCGGGACCGTTCGCCGTGATGCTGGCGCTGCTGATCGCCCTGTCGGCGGTGCTCTGGGCGCGCGGCGCACCGAGCGCCCGGCCCGACCCCGATCCCCGGCCGCCGGACAACCCCTCCGAGCTGCGGACAGCCCTCTTCTTCGGCCTCCTCTACGCGGCGGTGCTCCTGGCGGTGGCCTGGGCCAAGGAGCGTTTCGGCAGCGGCGGCCTCTACGCGGTGGCCCTGATCAGCGGCCTGACCGACGTCGACGCCATCACGCTGTCGACCGCCCAGCTCGTGGAGGCCGGCCGGGTGGCGGCCGGGGAGGGCTGGCGGGTGATCCTGGTGGCCTCGTTGTCGAACTTCGTGTTCAAGGCCGGGATCGTCGCCGCGCTCGGCCGCGGCCGGCTGCTCGGGAGGGTCGCCGCGGTGTTCGGCGTGGCCGTTGCGGCGGGGGCGGCGATCCTGCTGGTCTGGCCCTGAGGTCGCCGGGGCTGGCCCACCCCTACGACGCCTTGCGGAGGTGCTTCGCCCAGGCGGGATCGAGCTCCGGTGCCTCGAGGAAGCGCCGGGCCAGCTCCGGGTCGAAGCGGCGGTGGGCGCAGGCGAGGGCCGCGTGGACGGTCAGCTCCGGGTGGGGCCGCTCCTCGAGGCGGAGCTCGTCCCCGGCCCGGACGACGCCCGGGGTGAGCACCCGCAGGTAGTACCCGGTGCGCAGCGTCTCGAGGGTCCGCCGGACGAACCCGTCCAGCCCGAGCCTGCGCTCCTGCTTCCAGCACGGCCCCCGCGGCGCGCTCACCTGGACCCGGGCGGAGCCCACCGCGAAGACGTCGCCGATGGCCACGTCCTCCTCGGTGCCTCCCTCCACGGTCCAGTTCTCGCCCACGCTTCCCGGCCCCAGCTCCCCGTCCGTCCCGGCCAGGGAGTACTCCTCGTTCCAGAGCGCGTAGTGCGCCATCGGATGACAGCAGACCGCCTTGGCGGGCGTGCCGTGGGAGTCCCGATCCTCCGAGCCGTCCCCGGCCAGGTGCCTTGGTCCCAGCTCCACCGGCCCGGCCACTGCGTCCTTGAAGATCGCCGAGCGCCAGGTCCCCCGACCGTCCGTGATCTCCCGGGGCAGGCCGACGAGCTGCGTGTGGATGCGGAGCGTCATGGTGAGGCGAACGATAGCACCGTTTCCGGTGACGGATCAGGACCTTCGGCCGGGTCGCCGGACCGGCGGTGGCTCCGGGACCGTGCGCATGGTGTGCATGCGGGACGGACTGCTAGCATGCCCGGGCCGGTGGCCGGAGCGCCGGAGACCTCCGAACCAACGATCAGGGGAGAAGGGCATGAACAGGACGTCGTCGAAGTGGGTCTGGCTCGCGCTGGTGTGTTCACTCGGGCTCTGTCTGATGGCGGGAGCCCGGACGGTGTCGGCCCAGCCCGCTCCAGGGGCCGGGGAGGAAGGGGACGAGGCCCGGATGACCGCGGCCACCTTCGCCGGGCTGGAGCTGCGGAACATCGGGCCGGCGCTGACCTCGGGGCGGATCGCGGACATCGCCGTCCATCCGGAGGATGCGAGCACCTGGTACGTGGCCGTGGGCTCGGGCGGGGTCTGGAAGACCACCGACAAGGGCACCACCTGGACCCCGATCTTCGACGACCAGGGCTCCTACTCGATCGGCTGCGTGACCATCGACCCGAGCCGGCCGGACGTGATCTGGGTCGGCACCGGCGAGAACGTGAGCGGCCGGCACGTGGGCTACGGCGACGGCGTCTACCGGAGCCGGGACGGCGGCAGGACCTGGGAGAACGTGGGGCTGAAGGAGTCCGAGCACGTCGCGAAGATCCTGGTGGACCCGCGGGACTCGAACACCGTCTACGTCGCCGCGGAAGGTCCGCTCTGGAGCGCGGGCGGGGAGCGCGGCGTGTTCAAGTCGACCGACGGCGGCGGGTCGTGGACCGCGGTGCTCGAGATCGGCGAGGACACCGGCGTGACCGACCTGGAATTCGACCCCGCCGACCCGGACACCCTCTACGCCGCCGCCTACCAGCGGCGCCGCACGGTCTGGGCCCACCTGGCCGGCGGGCCGGAGTCGGGCATCTACAAGTCGACCGACGCCGGGGCGACCTGGCGCGAGGTGACCACCGGCCTGCCCTCGGGGGACATGGGCAAGATCGGCCTGGCGGTCTCGCCGCTCCGCCCCGAGGTGGTCTACGCCACCATCGAGGCCTCGGAGGACGAGCGCGGCTTCTACCGCTCCGCCGACGCTGGGGAGAGCTGGGAGAAGCGGAGCTCCTACACCAGCGGCGGCACCGGCCCCCACTACTACCAGGAGATCTACGCCGACCCCCACCGGTTCGACCGGGTGTACCAGATGGACGTCTGGATCCACGTCACCGACGACGGCGGCGCCACCTTCGAGCGGCTGGGCGAGCCCTACAAGCACAGCGACAACCACGCCCTCGCGTTCGTCCCCGACGATCCGGACTACCTGCTGGCCGGCTGCGACGGCGGCCTCTACGAGAGCTGGAACCGGGGCGCGAGCTGGAGCTACGTCTCGAACCTCCCGGTCACGCAGATCTACAAGATGGCCCTCGACGACGAGGAGCCCTTCTACAACGTGGTCGGCGGCACCCAGGACAACGGCACCATCTACGGCCCGTCGCGCACCGACACGGTCCACGGCATCATGGACCGGGACTGGACGGTGCCCTACGGCGCCGACGGCTACGCCTGCGGGGTCGACCCGACGAACCCGGACGTCCTCTACGTCACCTGGCAGGGGGGCAACCTCCTGCGCTACGACCGGAAGACCGGCGAGGCCCTCGACGTCAAGCCGATCCCCGGTCCGGACGATCCGCCGGAGCGCTGGAACTGGGATGCGCCCTTCCTGATCAGCCCCCACGCGCCGGAGCGCCTCTACCTGGGCTCCCAGCGCCTGTGGCGGAGCGACGACCGGGGCGAGTCCTGGACGCCGGTGAGCGGCGACCTGACCCGCGCCGAGAACCGCTACGAGCTGCCCATGGACGAGATCGTCCCCGGCACCACGGCGCTCTACGACAACGGCGCCATGTCCTGGTACGCCACCACCACCGCCATCGCCGAGAGCCCGCTGGTGGAGGGCCTGCTCTACGTGGGCACCGACGACGGCCTGATCCAGGTGAGCGAGGACGGCGGCGAGACCTGGCGGCGGGTGGGCTCCGTGGCCGGGGTGCCGGAGCGCTCGTTCGTCAACGACCTGCGCGCCTCCGTGCACGACCCGGACACCGTCTTCGCCGTGCTCGACAACCACAAGCAGGGGGACTTCCGGCCGTACCTGGTGAAGAGCACCGACCGGGGCCGCACCTGGACCTCCGTCGCCGGCGACCTGCCGGAGCGCCAGATCCTGTGGGCGGTGGTCCAGGACCACGAGGATCCGGACCTGCTGTTCGCGGCGGGGGAGTACGGCCTCTGGTTCACGGCCGACGGCGGCGCGCGGTGGCTCGAGCTCTCCGGCGGCGTGCCGAACCTGGCCTTCCGGGACCTGGAGATCCAGACGCGGGAGAACGACCTGGTGGGCGCCTCGTTCGGCCGGGGCTTCTTCGTCCTGGACGACTACCGGGCGCTCCGCGGGATCAGCGAGGAGGCGCTCTCCGAGGAGGCGCTGCTCTTCCCGGTGCGCGCGGCCGAGCTCTACGTGCCGCGGGTGCCGCTCCGTGTGCGCGAGAAGGGCTACCTGGGGGCCACCTTCTACACCGCCCCCAACCCGCCGTTCGGCGCGGTCTTCACCTACTACCTGCGCGAGGGCCACGAGACCGAGGCGGAGGCGCGCACCAAGCGGGAGGCGGAGCTGCGCGAGGAGAGGGAGGACGTACCCTTCCCCGGCTGGGAGGCCCTGCGCGACGAGCAGATGGAAGAGGGTGCGCAGATCGTGCTCACCGTGACCGACGCCGACGGTGCGGTGGTCCGGCGGATCACCGGTCGCGACGGTGCCGGGATGCACCGGGTGGCCTGGGACCTCCGGTACCCCTCCACGCTGCCCACCCGGCTCGAGGAGCCGGAGCCCTCGCTCTGGGCCGAGCCGCCGGCGGGCCCCTTCGTGACGCCGGGCACCTATCGGGTGGAGCTCGGGCGCATGATCGACGGCGAGCTCGAGCCGCTGGCCGGTCCGGAGACCTTCCGGGTGGACCTCCTCCGCACCGGTACCCTGCCCCCGGAGGACCGGCGGGAGGTCCTCGCCTTCCAGCAGCGGACCGACGAGCTCCAGCGCAAGATCACCTCCCACGCCGAGGTGATCGGGGAGATCGGCACCCGGCTGCAGCTCATCGAGAAGGCCCTGCTCCAGACGCCGGACGCCACGCCCGAGCTGATGCAGCGGGCCGACCGCCTCGAGACTCGGCTGGCCGACGTCCGCCGCCGGCTGCTCTGGGACCCGGTCCGCGGGAGGCTGGATGAGCCTACGGTGCCGACCGCCGCCAACCGCGTTCAGCGGATCGTCCAGGGTCTCTTCTACACCACCAGCGGACCGACG
>JASFUJ010000287.1:0-5369 GCA_050050355.1 Acidobacteriota bacterium | reverse complement strand
GTCGCACCCGTCGAGCAGGGCGAGCACCCGCCCCAGGAGCTCCGGCAGGTCCCGAAACCCCCGCGCCGCGATCCCCACCCCGCCCGGGTGGCCGTCGTAGACGAACACCGCCCCGCTCCCCACCTGCGGATGCCGATGGTAGGAGATCCCCCCGATGTCCCCCCGGTCGCACAGCGCCAGGGTCGGGAACAGGGAGATCGCCGCGTGCTCGCACGCGTGGAGCGCCCCGAGGAAGTGCTCCGCCTCCCGCCGCAGCGTCTCCTCGAAGCTCCGCGGCGCCACCCACCACAGCCCCACCGTCTCGAACTGCACCGGCGGCAGCTCCAACGGGTGCTGCCCCAGCACCTCCTGGGTCTGGATCCGCTTGCGCTCGTACCCCACCACCCGCTCGGTCACCTGCAACCGGCCGAGCCGCGCCACCAGGCCGTCCCCGTCCCGACGCTCGTCGAGCACCTCCCGGATCTCCGTCTCCTTCTCGGTGAGCGGCGTCGTGAAGTACTCGAACCGCCCCGGGTGCACCAGCACGTGACGGCGGTCCAGGTCGAGGACCGCCACCTCGTGCTGGCGGCCCCCGTGGAGGTAGATCGCCCCCGGATGGCACTCGTGGAGCACCCGCACCCCGTCCACGGTGCCGATCATCTCGCCGGTCTCCGCGTGCACGATGTCGTAGGTCTCGCCGCCGCCCCGGAGGTTCACGTGGCGCTGGGGCCGGCGCGCCGGGGAGAAGACCTCCGAGCCGTCGGCGGACTCCAGGAGCAGCCGCTCGTCCACCAGCGTCCGGATCAGCCCGGCGTGGCGCGACCAGTAGCCCCGATCCGCCTCCGGAGAGGACTCCGTCCCGCCGTCCCGCTCCGGCGTCAGCGGCAGCTCGGCGGCGGCGCACACCAGGTGGGCCCGGGTCACGGGCTCGTTGGCCGGATCGACGATCAGCCGCTCGCACGGGCGCTCCAGGAGCTTCTCCGGGTGGTCCAGGAAGTACTGGTCCAGGGCGTCGGGGAGGGCCACGAGGGCGGTCAGGGACTGTCGCCCGCCCCGCCCGGCGCGGCCGGAGCGCTGCCAGGTGGCCATCACGCTCCCCGGGTAGCCCACCAGGATGCAGGCGTCCAGCCCGCCCACGTCGATCCCCATCTCCAGGGCCGAGGTGGAGATCACCCCGTCCAGCCGGCCCTCGAACAGGCGGCGCTCGATCGTGCGCCGCTCTTCCGGGAGAAACCCCGAGCGGTAGCTCGCCACCCGCCGGGCCAGCTCCGGGTCCTGGCGCCGGAGCCAGGAGTAGAGGAGCTCGGTGATCCGCCGGGCCTTGGTGAAGACGATGGTCTTGGCACCGGAGCGCAGGAGCTGGATGAGCAGGGCGAGGGCCGTGGTGTAGGGGCTCGCCTCGGGGCGGAAGAGGAGCATGTGGCGGGCCTCGCGGGGGGCGCCGCTCTCGCTGATCCAGCGGAAGGGCCGGCCGGTCAGGGTCTCGGCGAACTCGCCGGCGTTCTCGGCGGTGGCGGAGGAGGCGATCAGGGCGGGCTCGGCCCCCTCGGCGCGGCACACGCGGAGGAACCGCTGGAGCACGTGGTGGAAGTGGGAGCCGAAGATGCCGCGGTAGGTGTGGAGCTCGTCGAGGACGATCCAGCGCAGGCTCTTCAGGTACTCGGACCAGCCGGTCCAGTGGGAGAGGACGCCCAGGTGGAGCATGTCCGGGTTGGTGACCAGCACCCGGGGGAGGTCGCGGCGGATCGCGGCCCGCTCGGCGCGGGGGGTGTCGCCGTCGTAGATGGCGGCGCGGGCGGTCTCCGGGGCGAGCCCCGCGGCCCGGGCGAGGGCGTCGAACTTGCTCCGCTGATCCTGGCCCAGGGCCTTGAGCGGGAACAGGAAGAGGCCGCGGCCGGGGCCGCCGGCCGCCGCTTCGAGGAGGGGCGGCAGGTGGAAGACGAGGGACTTGCCGGAGGCGGTCGGGGTGGTGACGAGGACGTTCTCGCCCCGGAGGACGGCGTCGATCCCCTCGGCCTGGTGGGAGAACAGGCGCTCGACGCCGCCGGCGGCGAGGGCCTCGCGCAGAGCCGGGGGGAGGGGGTCGGCGAGCTCGGCGTGGCGGGGTTTGCGGCCGGGGAGGGTGTCGGAGTAGACCAGCTCGGGGCCGAGCTTCTCGTGGTCCCGGAGGGTCTGGACGAGGTCCGGGATCGAGAGGGTGGACGTGCTCATCACCCGGTCAGTCTACCGCTGGGGGGCTCGATGGCGGCCGGGTGGAGAGCTCCGCCGGAGGGTTCGCCGGGAGCGCTCCCGGAGGCCCTGTTCCGCGGGACGCCGCGCGTGGAAGGGCGGTTGAGCGGGCAACGCGCGGCTCGGCTCGGAGCGCGCCGGACGTTCCCGGTGACTCGGCCGGCCCCGTGAGCCCGCTCCTCGACGCCCTTCGGACAGGGCCTCCCGGACCGCTCCGCACGTTCATCGTTCGTTGCCGTACCGGCCAACGCGGGGAGGGAGGGGGCGCCCTCTCCGCCCCGCGAGGGGAGGAGAGGGTCGGGGAGAGGAGGGGCGGTCGGGTGAGCCGAGAGGGCCGGGGAGAGGGAAGGGGCGGTCCGGTCACTCCAACGCGTCGAAGAACCGCCCGCTGCGGAAGCTGAAATCCTCGCGGTCGAGGGAGAAGGCCACGCCGACCGCGCGGCCGAGGATCAGCTCCCGGGGGACGTAGCCGATGGCCCGGGAGTCGCGGCTCTCGTCCCGGTTGTCCCCCATCATGAAGTACTGGCTCTCCGGCACCACCACCGGGCCGAAGTCGCCCCGGCGGGTGTGCAGGGCCGGGGTCACCATCACCGGGTGGCGCTCCTCGCCGATCCCCTCCCACGCCATCATCCGCCGGAACGGGTCCTCGTCCGGGTCGATCCGGTCCGCGATCTCCTCGTCGATCGGCTCGTAGAGGGCCGGCTCACCGTTGACGTACAGACGGTTGCGCCGCAGCTCCAGCTCGTCCCCGGGCACGCCGATCACCCGCTTGATCAACCGCCGGCCGTTCTCCGGGCTCTTCAACACCACCACGTCGCCCCGCTCCGGGTCGTCCCACTGGGCCAGGTGCCAGGTGGTGAAGGGGAACTTCAGGTCGTACGCCACCTTGTTGACGAACACCCGGTCCCCTTCCAGGATCGTCGGCTTCATCGAGCCGGTCGGGACGTCGTTCCAGTCCGCCACCGCCGAGCGGAACGACGACAGGGCCACGAGCAGCACGAGCAGGGGACGGGCCCACTCCCACACGCTCCGCCAGCGGGAGACCTTCTCCCCGGGGCGCTCGTCCGTAGGGGTGCCGGCGCTCGGGTCTGGAGTCTCGGCGTTGCTCTCGGGGGCGGTCTCGGGGGTGGTCTCGGACACGTGGGGTCTCCCTCCGGTCGGTTCGGCTCCTCTAACACGGATCGGCCGTGGAAGATTCTCCGTCGCGCCGGCTCACCTGGCCTTGGCCTTGAGCAGCAGGTCCACCCGGCGGTTCAGGCGCCGGCCCGACTCGGTCTCGTTCGACGCCACGGGGAACCCTTCCCCGTACCCGACCGCCGTGATGCGTCCGGGATCGGCGCCCCGGCCGATCAGGTAATTCTTCACCGCTCCGGCCCGCCGCTCGGAGAGCGCCTGGTTGTGCTCCTCCGAGCCGGTCGCGTCGGTGTGGCCCTGGACCACGATCGCCGTCTTCGGGTGCTCCAGGAGCACCTGGACCACCCGGTCCAGCGTTCCCCGGGAGGACGGCTCCAGGAGGGCGGAGTCGACGTCGAACAGCACGTCGGACTCGAAATGCACCAGCAGCGTGTCCGGGCTCACCCGCTCCACCGAGGTGCCCGGGATGCGCGCCAGCTTCTCCTCCTGGGCGTCCATGTACGCCCCGACCCCGGCGCCGACGACGGCGCCGATGGCGGCCCCGGCGAGAATCTCGTCCGCCTCGCGCTCGCCCTTCAGGATCGCGGCGGCGGCCCCGGCCGCGGCGCCAATGCCGGCGCCCTTGGCGGTCTTCTCCCGGCGGGTCTCGTACGGCCCCCGGTACGGGGCGGTGGCGCCGGCGCAGGCGCCGGCGAGCGCGGCGATCAGGGCGAGCCCGGCGAGCGCGGCCGCCGCCCGTGTCCAGTGGGTCCAGCGGGCTCGCGCGCCGCCGACTGTTGCCCGGAAGGGGTCTCCGTTCTGCCTTCGCGCTCTGTCCATGGCGAAACCTCCACTCGATTCGGTGCGATGACGGGCTCCGGGTCCGGCGGACGATCCACCGGCCCGGCGAAACGAGAACAGCAAGTTCTCTGCCAGACGGCGGGGTTCTCGCCCGGGCGGTTCTTGTGGTAGAACGCTCGTGGGCCGGCGTGCGCGCCGATCCCCCGCCGGCCACCATTCCACGAGACCGCTCGACCCCGCACGCCGGGCCCGCTCAGCGCACGATCCAGCTCAGAGACAGGGAGAGACCATGATCGCCACCGACGACCAGCTCACCACCGCCGACTTCATCCAGCTCGAGGACCGCTACGGCGCCCACAACTACCACCCCCTCGACGTGGTGCTCACCCGGGGCGAGGGCTGCTGGGTCTGGGACGTGGACGGCAAGAAGTACCTGGACTTCCTCGCCTCGTACTCCGCGGTCAACCAGGGCCACTGCCACCCGAAGATCGTCGAGGCCCTCGTCGACCAGGCGAAGCGGCTGAGCCTGACCTCCCGCGCCTTCCGCAACGACCGCCTGGGCTCCTTCTACAAGACGCTGTGCGAGCTGACCGGCTTCCCCAAGGCGCTCCCCATGAACACCGGCGCCGAGGCCGTGGAGACCGCCATCAAGGCCGCCCGCAAGTGGGCCTACGAGGTCAAGGGCGTGCCCGAGGACGAGGCCGAGATCCTGGTCTTCGACAACAACTTCCACGGCCGCACCACCACCATCGTCGGCTTCTCCACCGGCGAGGGCTCCCGCAAGCACTTCGGCCCGTTCACCCCCGGCTTCCGGGTCCTGCCGTACGGCGACGCCGGGGCGGTGGAGGAGGCGATCACCGAGCGCACCGCGGCGATCCTGATCGAGCCGATCCAGGGCGAGGGCGGCATCATCATCCCGCCGGACGGCTACCTGCCCCGCCTGCGCGAGCTGGCCGACCGGGAGAACGTGCTGCTGATCCTCGACGAGATCCAGTCCGGCCTCGGCCGCACCGGCAAGATGTTCGCCTTCGAGCACGAGAACGTCCGCCCGGACGCGCTGATCGTCGGCAAGGCTCTCTCCGGTGGCCTGTACCCGGTGTCCGCCGTCCTCGCCACCGAAGAGGTCATGGGCGTCTTCACCCCCGGCACCCACGGCTCCACCTACGGCGGCAACCCGCTGGGCGCGGCCGTCGCCGAGCGGGCCCTCCAGGTGCTGGTCGAAGAGAAGATGGTCGAGCGCTCCGCGC
>JASFUJ010000286.1:0-5374 GCA_050050355.1 Acidobacteriota bacterium | reverse complement strand
ACGCGGCGATCATCGGTGGCTCCATGAACCTGGGCCCCCGCTCGGTGGTCGGCGGCGACGTGGCGGTGGTCGGTGGCTCGCTGCACCGGGATCCGGGCGCCGTGATCCGCGGCTCCATCGAACGGGTGGAGCGTAGCTGGCAACTGGGGCCGTGGTGGGACCCCATCCGGTGGGACCGGGAATGGGACGGGGGCCGGCACGGCTGGTCGCCGTGGGGCGACGTGGGCGAGCTCTTCTGGAGCCTCGGCGGGCTGATCCTGATGGCCCTGCTGATCGCCATCGTGCTCGCCATCGGGCGCGGCGGCGTCGAGCGCCTGAGCGACCGGATCGGCCTGGAGCCGGTCAAGGCCGGCGTGGTCGGCCTGCTGGTGGCGGTGCTCCTGGTGCCGGTGTTCATCGTGGTGTCCATGCTGCTGATCATCTCGATCATCGGCATCCCGATCTTCGTGATCCTCCTGCTGGCGTTCATCTTCGTCGGAGTGCCGGCGCTGCTGGTGATCGGTCTGGTGGGCTACGCGGCCGTCAGCCACCGGGTGGGCGTCTGGCTCGGGAGGAGGTTCGACTGGAATCTGGAGAGCCCGTACGCGGCCGCGTTCGTCGGGTTGCTCGGCATCAACGCCCTGACGCTGATCGGCCGGCTGCTCGACCTGTTCGGCGGGCCGGTGCACTTCTTCGCGGCGATGTTCCTGCTGGTGGGCTGCGCGGTGGAGCTGGTGGCCGCGTGCGTGGGCTTCGGAGGGGTGTTCCTGTACCTGTGGACGCGCCGGAGCGGCGCCCCGCGGCCCGGAGCCGCCGGCGCGCTGCCGCCGGTGCCGGGCGGTCCGGCCGGGTCGCCGCCGGCCCCCGCCGGGACCCAGCCCGGGTCGGAGAGCGAGTTCTATCCGCCCGGGGAGCAGGCCACGTCCGGCGACGAGCCTCCGCCCGCCTCCGACGAGAACGCGGAGAAACCGGAGGAGGACGATCCGCCACGGGGGTAGGGGGCCTGCGGCCCGCTCGGCCGGCTGAAGCCGGCCGGACGCGAGCGTCGCGAGCCACCTCCCCCTCAGAACAACCGCTCCGGCTCGGCGACCTCGTCGGGTTCGGGCGGCGCCTCGTCCACCGCCCGGCGCAACCGCTCGGCCAGCCGCGTGTGGCGCAGTCGGGTCCGGCGGTTCCGCACCGCCAGCGCCAGGGCCTTCGGATCCCCCACCAGCACCACCAGCTTCTCGGCCCGGGTGAGCGCCGTGTACAGGAGGTTCCGCTCCAGCATCACGTAGTGCTGGGTGTGGAGCGGCACCACGACGGCCGGATACTCGCTCCCCTGGGACTTGTGGATCGAGCAGGCGTACGCCAGCGAGAGCTCGTCCAGGCTGGAGAAGAGGTGCTCCACCTCCCGATCGTCGAACCGGCAGCGGACCGTCTCCTCCTCCTCGTCGATCGACAGCACGCGGCCCACGTCGCCGTTGAACACCTCCAGCTCGTAGTTGTTCCGGATCTGCATCACCTTGTCGCCGACGCGGTACGAGGTGCCCCCGCGGGTGACCTCTTTCCCCGATGGATTGAGCAGGGCGCGCAGCGTGGCGTTGACGTTCTCCACGCCGAGCAGGCCCCGGTTCATCGGAGTGAGGACCTGGACGTCCTCGACCGGATCGAACCCGAAGCTCTCCGGGATGCGCTCGGTGACCAGCCGGGTGATGACCCGCAGCACCCCCTCCGGGTCGCGGCGCTCGATGAAGAAGAAGTCCTCCGCCGTACCGTCCCCCCGCGCGGCCTCGTTGGTCCAGACCGGCATCTCGCCCTGGTTGACCCGGTGGGCGTTGGCGATGATCCGGCTCTCCCGCGCCTGGCGGAAGATCTCGGTCAGGCGGACCACCTCCACCGCACCGGAGGCGATCAGGTCGGACAGCACGTTGCCGGGCCCCACCGAGGGGAGCTGATCCACGTCCCCCACCAGCACGAGCTGGGCCGCCGGCTTGAGGGCGCCCACCAGGTGGGCCCCGAGCACCGTGTCGATCATCGAGGCCTCGTCGACGATCACCAGGTCCTCGTCCAGGGGGCGCTCCGGGCGGCGGCTGAAGGTGCCGCTGGCCGGCTCGAACTCGAGCATCCGGTGGATGGTGGAGCCCGCCATGCCCGTGGCCTGCTCCAGGCGCTTGGCGGCGCGGCCGGTGGGGGCGGCGAGGCGGATGCGACGGCCCTTGCGCTTGAGGATCTCGACGATGCCGCGCACCAGCGTGGTCTTGCCGGTGCCGGGGCCACCGGTGACGACCAGGACCTTGGCCTCGACCGCCCGGCGGATCGCCTCCCGTTGCTGCCCGGCCAGCTCCAGCCGCTCGCGCCGCTCGAACCAGGAGAGCGCCCGCTCCACGTCGATCCGGATCGGCTTCGCCGGGCGCCGGACCAGGTCGGCCAGGCGGCGTGCGAGGCTCGCCTCCGCGGCGTGGAGCCCGGTGAGGGAGACGGCGCGGCCGGCCCCGCCCTCGGCGTCCGGCTCGAGATCCTCGGCGACCACCTCGCCGGTGCGGGCCAGGTGGAGGACGGCCCGGCGGACGGCGTCCCGGTCCACCTCCTGGGTGGCGAGCAGGGAGACCGTCCGGTCGACCAGCTCGTCCTCCGGCAGGTGGACGTGGCCGGCCCCCGACGCCTCGCCGAGCACGTGGACGGCGCCGGCCCGTACCCGCTCGGGGGCCTCCGGGGCCAGGCCCAGGCGGCCGGCGATCGAGTCCGCGGTGGCGAAGCCGATCCCCACCACCTCCCGGGCCAGCCGGTACGGGTCGGTCCGGAGCACGGACAGGGCGCTGTCGCCGTAGCGCTTGTAGATCTTGATCGCCAGGTGGGTCGGCACCTCGTGGGACTGGAGGAAGAGCATCACCTGCTTGAGCTCGCGCTGGGCGACGAACGCCTCCGAGATCGACTCGCTCCGCTTCTTGCCGATCCCGGGTACCCGGCGCAGCCGCTCCGGCTCGTGCTCGATCACCTCCAGCGTCTCCTCGCCGAACGCCTCCACCAGCCGCTTGGCCATCACCGGACCGATGCCGGCGATCAGCCCCGACGCCAGGTAGCGCTCGATCCCCTCCAGGGTCGACGGCTGGACGGTCTCATAGGACTCGAACCGGAACTGCCGGCCGTACTTGGGATCCTCGACCCACTCGCCGGTCAGCCGCACCCGCTCCCCCGGCTGGACCTCGAGCAGGTTTCCGACCGCGGTCGCGATCCCGGACGCCCCCGGCACGTGGAGGCGCACCACGCTCCAGCCGTTCTCCTCGTTGGAGAAGACGATCCGCTCGAGGGTGCCCTCGAGGGAGTCCGCGTCCGGGCGGGCGTCGGGAGGGGCGGTGGAGGCGCTCACGGGGGGATTGTACGGGAGGGGGGACGATCGTCCGTCCGTCCCGCCGCCCGGGACTCCCGGTTCTGTGCCAAAATGGCCGCCATGCCGGAACGGCCACTGGTCCTGGTGATCGACGACGAGACCGGCTCGCGCGAGTCGATGGCCATCGCCATCGAGAAGGCGGGCCTGCGGGTGCTGACCTTCGACGACGCGGAGGAGGCGCTGTCGTTCCTCGAGGAGAACCCGAGCGCCGCGCGCATGGCGGTGTGCGACCTGCGGATGCCGGGGACCGACGGCCTGGCTTTCCTCGAGACGGTCCGGGAGCGGGAGTACGACTTGCGGGTGATGCTGGTGACCGGCTACGGCTCGATCGAGTCCGCGGTCGAGGCGATGCGGGTCGGGGCCGACGACTACCTGACCAAGCCGGTCGACCTCTACGAGCTGCGCCGCCGGGTCATGAACCTGATCGAAAAGGAGCAGCTTCGCGAGGAGGTCACCGAGCTGCGGACGATGCTCGACAAGCGCTACGGCTTCGAGAGCATCATCGGCAGCTCGGAGCCGATGGAACGGCTGTTCGAGCGCATGCGCCTGGTCGCCCCGACCCGCTCGACGGTGCTGGTCATCGGCGAGAGCGGCACCGGCAAGGAGCTGGTGGCCAATGCGCTCCACCTGGCGAGCCCGCGCAAGAGCGAGCGCTTCCTGGCCATCAACTGCGGGGCGATCCCCTCGGACATCCTGGAGAGCGAGCTGTTCGGCCACGAGAAGGGCGCCTTCACCGGCGCCGTGTCCCGGAAGATCGGCAAGCTGGAGCTGGCCCACAAGGGCACGCTCTTCCTGGACGAGATCAGCGAGCTCTACCCCGAGCTCCAGGTCAAGCTGCTGCGGGTGCTCGAGGAGCGCAAGATCATGCGCGTCGGCGGCTCGGAGCTGTTCGAGGTCGACTTCCGGCTGATCGCCGCGACCAACCGGGACCTGGAGAAGGAGGTGGCCGAAGGGCGCTTCCGGGAGGACCTCTACTACCGGCTCAAGGTGGTGACCCTGGAGATCCCGCCCCTGCGCCAGCGCCCCGGGGACATCCCGCTCCTGGCGGAGAGCTTCCTCGCCCGGTTCTGCGAGGACCACGGCAAAGAGCCGAAGCGCTTCACCCACGAGGCCCTGGACGCCCTGTCCCGCCACGCGTGGCCGGGCAACGTGCGCGAGCTCAAGAACGAGATTGAAGCCCTCGTGGTGTTCCACCAGGGCGAGGAGATCCGCCTCCGGGACCTGTCCTACGACCTGCGCTCCGGAGGGGGCGCACCGGCCGGAGAGGGCCGGGTGCAGCCCCGCACCGGTCCGGCCAAGACCATGGACGAGATCGAGCGCCAGGCGATCCTGGAGACGCTGGAGCGCACCGACGGCCACCGGGCCGAGGCGGCGAGGCTCCTGGAGATCGGTCTGCGCACCCTGCAGCGCAAGTTGAAGGAATACCGCGAGCGGGGCTACTTCGAGGATTGACGGAGGGCCCACGGAGGCCCAATGGGGGAAGAATGGAGCTACCGGCAGAAGTCCTGATCCACAACGAGACCATCGGCATGAAGGGGAGCCGGGGCAGGCTCCTCACCATCAGCCCCCACGGCTACTACGAGATCAACGCCAGGTTCGGCGAGCGCACCCACCGCATCCTCTTGCCCATCCAGGGCACGGTCGTCATCTCCCAGGAGGCCGAAGAGGTGGCGACCGGCGAGGCGATCGAGATCGAGCGCTGAGGGCTCACGGGGGTCTTCCCCCGCCCGGCGACCGGTCCGCCGGGGCGTGCTAGAGTTCCTCGGAGACCGACCGAAACGACCGATCCGAGGGAGGGAATCATGGCGGAAGACCGGCCTGGTGCGGCCGCGCGGCGCGCGGCGACGACGTTCGCTCTGACCCTGTGGATGTTGCTGCTGGCTGGTGCCGGTGGCCCGGTTCTGGCTCAGAAAGGGGCTCAGGAAGGAGCTCGGGAAGAGGCCCGGCAGGGGGGGCAGGACGAACCCGGGGACGAGACGGCGGGTGCCCAGGAGGCTGCGCCGGAGGAGTCCCGGGCGGTGCTCG
>JASFUJ010000285.1:0-5376 GCA_050050355.1 Acidobacteriota bacterium | reverse complement strand
GTCCGGACGAATCCGAGCTGCTGCGGGCACTCCGCCTCAAGTCGGGACGCTACTCGATCGAGCGCCCCCTGGAGCTGGGCGCGCTCCTCGCCGGCGCTCCAGCCGGCCTCCTGGAGGGGCTGAAGCGATACGGCCAGGCCGTCGGCGACGCCTTCCAGCTCCAGGACGACGTCCTGGGGACGTTCGGCGAGCCGGCGGCGGTCGGCAAGCCGGTGGCCTCCGACCTGGAGGAGGGCAAGTACACCTTCCTGGTCCACCACGCCCTGGCCGGCGCCGGGCCCGACGACCGCGCCTGGCTGCGGGGGGTCCTGGGCCGAGGCGAGCTCGAGCCCGCCCTCGAGCCCTCCGAGATCGAGCGGGCGCGCGACGTGATCCGGCGCTCCGGGGGCCTGGACGCCGTCCGGGAGATGATCGACGACCGCCTGGACCGGGCGCGCCGGAGCCTCGAGGACCTCCCCCTCTCCGCCGAGCACCGCGAGCTGCTGCTGGGGCTGGTGGACTACCTGGCCCGGAGGGACCGATGAGCTCCGGCCACGCCAACCGCCCCGGCGGAGCGCCGGCCCGGACCGGCCCGACCGCCCCGACCGCCCTGGCCGAGCGGGACCGCAAGGCCGAGCACATCGAGCTCGCCCTCGACCGCCGGACCCAGGCGAGCCACCGCTACTTCGACGACTGGAGCTTCGAGCACCGCGCCGCGCCCGAGATCGACCGCGCGGAGATCGACACCTCGGTGGAGTTCCTGGGGCGGACGATCGACGCGCCGATCCTCGTGTCGTGCATGACCGGCGGCACGGCGGTGGCGAACCGGATCAACACGAACCTGGCGCGGGCCGCGGAGAGCCGGAGGATCCCGGTCGGCGTGGGCTCCCAGCGCAAGGCCCTGGAAGAGAACGATCACGTGGAGACGTTCCAGGTACGCGAGGCGGCGCCGACGGTGCCGCTCCTCGCCAACCTGGGTGCGGTGCAGCTCAACTACGGCTTCGGCCTGGCCGAGTGCCGGCGGGCGGTGGAGATGATCTCGGCCGACGCCCTGGTCTTCCACCTGAACCCGCTCCAGGAGGCGATCCAGCCGGAGGGCCAGACGGACTTCTCCGGCCTGATCGAGAAGATGGGGGCCGTGGCCGCCGCGCTGGAGGTTCCGGTGATCGCCAAGGAGGTGGGCTCCGGGATCTCCGCGGAGACGGCGCGGGCCCTGGTCGCCGCCGGGATCGAGATCATCGACACCGCCGGCCAGGGGGGCACGAGCTGGGCCCGGATCGAGGCGCGCCGCGCCGACGACCTGGAGCTCGGCGAGCTGTTCGCCGACTGGGGCATCCCGACCCCCGAATCGATTCGCGCCGTGGCGCAGATCCCCGGAGTCACCGTCATCGGCTCCGGTGGCCTGCGCAACGGCCTCGACGTCGCCAAGGCCATCGCCCTCGGGGCGGACCTCGCGGGGATGGCCTTTCCGTTCCTCGAAGCGGCAACCGAGTCGCCCGATCGCGTGGCCGAGACGATCGACCGGATCGTCCACGAGCTCGAGATCGTCATGCTCTGCGTGGGAGCACGGACGGTCGCGGACCTCCAGCGGACCACGCTAACCCGAAGGCTGAGACCATGAGAAAGATGAACCAGGTCGTGCGGGCCCGCAGCCAGCGGGACGAGTTGATCCGGGCTCTGGCGGAGCGGCAGATCGGCTTCCACCAGATCCCGCGGGACGTCCCGGCGGACGAGGCGGCGGAGATCCGCCGCGCCGCCCTCGAGGAGCTGACCGGCGCCTCGCTCGCGAAGACGGGATCCTATGCGCTGGAGGCGGACCGCGCCGCGTGCCTCAACTGCGAGAACTTCATCGGCGCGACCCAGATCCCCGTGGGGATCGTGGGTCCGGTCGGCGTCCGGGGCGAGGAGGTGGACGGCGAGGTCTTCGTGCCCCTCGCCACGTCCGAGGCCGCCCTCGTGGCGAGCACCAACCGGGGGTGCTCGGCGATCCGCAAGGCCGGGGGCGCGACGGTGCGGGTCGAGGACGTGGGCATGACCCGCGCCCCGGTGTTCCGCACCGCCGGGATCGACGAGACCCGCCGGTTCGTCGCCTGGATCGAGGAGCACGAGGACGAGCTCCGCCGGGTCACCGAGCAGACCAGCGAGTACCTGAAGCTGCTCGACATCCGCCCGTACACCTTCGGCACCACCATCTTCCTGCGCTTCCGCTTCACCTCCGGCGACGCCATGGGCATGAACATGGCGACCATCGCCTGCGACCGGGTGGTGCGCCAGGTCATCGAGCCCCAGACCGGGATCGAGTGCGTGGCCCTGTCCGGCAACTACTGCGTGGACAAGAAGCCGGCCGCGATCAACTTCCACGAGGGCCGGGGCAAGCGGGTGTTCGCCGAGGTGCTGCTGACGCCCGAGGTGCTGGAGAAGACCCTGAAGACCACCGCCGAGGGGCTGCTGGAGGTCCAGTACCGCAAGAACCTGCTCGGCTCGATCGCCTCCGGCTCGGCCGGCTTCAACGCCCACTTCGCCAACGTCCTCGCCGCCTTCTTCATCGCCACCGGCCAGGACCTGGCGCACGTGGTGGAGGGCTCCATGGGCGTGACCTGCGTCGAGGCGCGCGAGGGCGGCAGCATCTACATCTCGATCTTCCTGCCGGCGGTCCCCATCGGGGCCGTGGGCGGCGGCACGGCGCTCGACACCCAGGCGGAAGCGCTGGCGATGATGGGCATCGCCCCGGACCGGGAGCGGCCCGGACGGGCGGCCCACCGCCTGGCCGAGATCCTCGGCGCGACGGTCCTGGCGGGCGAGCTGTCGCTGCTGTCGGCGTTCACCTCCAACGACCTGGCGCGCGCCCACGAGCGCCTCGGCCGCGGCAAGCTCCCCCCCGGCGGGCCGATCGCCGCGCGTTAGTCCCGGACCTTGCCCCGCGCCTCGGCCCCCGGCAAGGTCATCCTGATGGGCGAGCACGCCGCCGTCTACGGACGGACGGCGCTGGTCGCGGCCGCCGGATTGCGCCTCACCGCCACGCTCGTCCCCGACCCCGCCGCGGCCCCCTCCCTGGTCGGAGCCCCGGCCGGACGGACGGTCCGGCTCGCCGTGGCCGCCGCACCCGCCGGGGCGCCCCGGGCGGAAGCGGTCCCGGAGCTCCGGGAGACCACCACCTGGGAGGAGATCCTCCGCGCCACCCGGCGCGCCCGCACGGCCTGGGAGCGCTACGCCGCCGCCCCGTCGCCGGAGAGCTTCCGCGCCCTGGGGAGCGCCGCGGGGGAGCGCGGGCCCGCCCACCTGCTCCACCTGGCCCTCGGCGAGGCGGCCGAGGCGGTCGATCAGGCCGACCGGGCCGACCGGGCCGATCCGGCCGATCGGGCCGACCGGGACCCCCTCGACCCGGCTCGGCTCGACCCGATCGCGCTCGAGATCCGCTCCGAGATCCCCATCGGCTCCGGCTTCGGCAGCTCCGCCGCTGCGGCGGTGGCGGTGGTGATGGCCTACCTCGCCTCCCGCGGCGTCGCGCCGGACCCGGAGCGGGTCCACCGGATCTCCCTGGAGGTCGAGCGCAGGCAGCACGGCACCCCGTCGGGTGTCGACAACGCCACGGTGATCCACGGCGGGGTCCTCGCCGCCCGCCGGGTGGATCCGGAAGGGTCCGAAGCGGCCGGGATCGCCTCCGGAATCTCCTCCAGGATCCCCTCCCAAATCAAGACCGAGCCCGTCGCCGCCCGCGCCGGGCGCCTGAGCCGCTTCCGGGTCGCCTCCTCCGGCCCGCCGGCGGAGGGCACGGGCACCGTGGTGGCCGCCGTGCGCGCGCTCCGCGACCGGCGTCCCCGGGCGACCGAGGCCCTGTTCGACCGGCTGGCGGAGCTCACCGCGGCGCTCCGGCGGGAGCTGTGCGCGGGGGACGACCGGCCGGACGAGGTGGCCGCCCTGGTGCGGGAGGCGGAGGCGCGGCTCGAAGAGCTGGGGGTGGTGCCGGAGCCGGTGCGCCGCCTGGTGCGGGCGATCGAGGCCCGCGGCGGCGCGGCGAAGATCTCCGGCGCCGGCTCGCTGGCGGGTCCCGGCGCCGGCAACCTGCTCCTCTACCACCCGGACCCGGCCGCCCTCGCGGAGATCCTGGAGCGGGCTCCGGATCCGGCGGCGCTCCCGCTGACCGTCCACGACGTGGAGCTGGGCGCTCCGGGCGCCCGGCTGGAGGACGTTCCATGACCCGCATGCCCCGCCGCGCCACCGTCTCCGCCCCCGCCAACATCGCCCTGATCAAGTACTGGGGCGCCCGGGACCCGCGGCGGGTGATCCCCTACCACCCGTCGATCTCCATCACCCTGGAGGTCTGCCGGAGCGTGACCACGGTGGAGGCGCTCCCTCCGGAGACGGGCCGCGACGAGGTCTTCCTGGCCCGGGACGGAGAGGGGGACGACACCGGCCGCGGGCGGCCGCCGGAGCCCCTGGCGCCGGACGCCCCGTTCGCCGCGCGGGTGCTCGGCCACCTGGACGTGCTCCGCGCCCACACCGGCCGGAGCGAGCGCTTCCGCGTGGCCACCCGCAACACCTTCCCGGCGGCGGCGGGGCTCGCCTCCTCCGCCTCCGGGTTCGCGGCCCTGGCCTGCGCGGTGACCCGGGCGCTCGGGATCGACGGCGGCGGGGGGCCCGAGCCGTCCACCCTGGCCCGGCTCTCCGGCTCCGGCTCGGCGGCCCGGTCGGTCTTCGGCGGGTACGTGCAGTGGCCCGGCGCCGGCCGGGCCCCGGACGGCCCGGCGGAGCGGATCGCCCCCGCCGAGCACTGGGACCTCCGGGACGTGATCGCCCTCGTCCAGTCCGGCCCCAAGGAGGTCTCGTCCCTCGAAGGGCACCGCCGGGCGCCGACCAGCCCCCACTTCGCCCGCCGCCTCGAGCTCGTCGGCGAGCGCCTGGAGTCGGTCCGCCGGGCGATCGGGGAGCGGGACCTGGACACCCTCGGCCCGCTGATCGAGCGCGACGCCGTCGAGCTCCACGCCGTCGCCATGACCTCCGAGCCCCCGGTGTTCTACTGGCAGCCCGGCACCCTGGAGGTGCTGGAGGCGGTCCGGGCGCTCCGCCGCTCCGGGGTCTCCGCCTGGTCGACCATGGATGCGGGGGCCAACGTCCACGTGATCTGCCCGCCCGGGGACGAGGCCGCGGTGGCCTCCCGGCTCGCCGCGATCCCGGCGGTCCACGACGTGATCCGGGACCGGGTGGGCACCGGCCCCCGGCCGGAGCCGGAGGACCTGCTGGAGGGCTCCCCGTGAGCGGCGCCGCGCCCGTCGGGGCGACCCTGCTCAAGCTGGGCGGGAGCCTGATCACCGACAAGCGCCGGCCGGACACCGTGCGCGCGGAGGTGCTGCGCCGGCTGGCGGCGGAGATCGCCGGGGGGCTGGCCGCGGAGGCCGG
>JASFUJ010000284.1:0-5395 GCA_050050355.1 Acidobacteriota bacterium | reverse complement strand
CCACTACCGGTCCGCCCGGGATCAGGCTCCGCGGCTCGTGATGCTGGACGAGGCCTTCGCCGGCATCGACCAGGGGATGCGCGGCCGGTGCATGAAGCTCCTGGTGGACTTCGACCTGGACTTCATGATGACCAGCCACGACGAGTGGGGCTGCTACGAAGAGCTGCCGGGTCTCGCCATCTACCAGCTCTACCGGGACCCGACCCTGGACGGCGTCGGCTCCGTACGCTTCGTCTGGAGCGGTGGGCGCCTGCGGGAGGAGGGGCCGGTCTGAGCCGGCTCCGGGACGGGAGCCGCGGCGATCCCGGCCGCGGCGAGCTCCGCGCCTACCTGGAGCGTCCGGAGCTCGCCCGCCTGTGGTCCACGGCGCGGGAGCGGCTGGAACGCCTCGGCCGGGTGGGGGGAACGGCCAGGATGCCGGGAGCCTCCCACGAGGAGCGCCGGGAGGTGGCGAACCTCCTCGGCCTCGACACCCTCCCCGGCCGGGAGCTGGCGGTCCCGCTGGCCCGGCTCGATCGGGCCCTCAGGGAGTCCCGCTTCGCCGTCGGCCTGCCGGAGGCGCTCGAGCTCCTGGGCGGTCCGCTCCGCGACCGGCCGGCGGAGCGGGAGGCCGAGCGCCGACGCCGGGAGACGCTCTGGGAGGAGATCGCGAGCCACCCCCTGCTGGACTCCGGACGGGTCGGGGATCCGGTGGCCCGGGCTCTCCGGGACTGGCTCGACGAGCTCCGGTCGACCGGCCTGCTCCGCCGGCTGGCCGGGGAGCGCTCGGAGCGGGAGCTCCTGGGCGCCGCGATGCGGGTGCTCGAGGCCCTGCCCCGGCTCGGCGAGCCGCGGGAGCTCGCACCCTCGACCCTCCGGCGCGGAGTGCTCGCCGCCTCCACTCTCGGTTCGAGCCACGCCCTGGACCCCGGCAGCCCGGTGGCGACCCTGGTGCTGCGGGCGCTCTCGCGACTGAGTCGATCGGACCGCCCCACGGACTCCGGAGCGCTGAGCGCGGCGGAACGCCGGGAGCTCTGGGAGGGAGCCGGCGTCGTGCTGGACGAGCTGTCGTCCCAGGTCCTGGTGCTCGGGCTGGCCCCCGCGGGGCCGGGGCCCGTGGCCGCCGCCCTCCGGTCCCTCGCCGACGCCGGAGAGCCGGCGCGCCTGACGCTGCGCCAGCTCGCGCGGCTGACGGCGGCGCAAGAGGGTGTCCGGTTCGGCCTGCCGCCGGACGGCGCCGTCCGCGTCTGCGAGAACCCCGTGGTGGTGGCCGCCGCCGCGGACCGCCTGGGAGAGCGCTGTCCGCCGCTGGTCTGCCCGGAGGGGGTCCCCAGCCTTGCCGCCCGGGACCTCCTCGCCGCGCTGGCCCGCCGGGACGGGCGGATCCTCTACCACGGGGACTTCGACTGGCCCGGGGTGCGGATCGCCGGCCAGGTGCTGGAGCTGGTTTCCGCGATCGGAGGGGCCGGAGCATTCGAGCCCTGGCGTTTCGGCGCCGCCGACTACCACCGGGCGCTCGACGGCGGAGCGGAGGGTCCTCCACTCGGCGCTCCGGGCGCCCCCACCCCCTGGGACCCGGAGCTGGCGCGGGCCATGGCCGACGCCGGGCGGGCGGTCGAGGAGGAAACGGTCCTGGACGAGCTCCTGGCGGACCTGGGAGCCGGCCCGGGGTGAGGGCGGGTCACTTCAGCCAGTCGGTGTACAGGTCCGGCCGGCGGTGCTCGAGGAAGAGCTGGCGGGCGGCGGAGCGGTGGACCTTCGAAAGGTCGAGGTCGGCGAGCACCAGGTCCTCCTCCAGCCGGGCCCCCCGGGCCACCAGCTTGCCCTCCGGGTCGGAGACGAAGGACTCGCCGGCGAAGACGAGCGGCTCACCGTCCTCCGTGCGGTCCTCCTCCGTCCCCACCCGGTTGCACAGCGCCGCGAAGTAGCCGTTCTGGAAGGCGGCGGTCCGCACCTCCGCCTCGAACATGCCCTCGGGCCACTCGCCGAGGATCCCCGCCTGGGGGATCACCACCAGGTCGGCCCCCCGCAGGCCGAGGGCGCGCATGTACTCCGGGTAGTGCCGGTCGTAGCAGATGGCCACGCCCACCCTGCCGATCCGCGTGTCGTAGACCGGCGCGCCGGTGTCCCCCGGCTCGTAGTACGCCTGCTCATGGAACCCGGTGTAGTCGGTGATGTGGACCATCCGGGTCGTCCCGAGCAGGACGCCGTCGGCGTCGATCACCGGCGAGCTGTCGTAGAAGCGCCCGTCGGAGGTCCGCTCGTACAGGTTGAAGACCACCACCATGCCGAGCTCCCGGGCCAGGGACGCCACCCGGTCGGTGGTCGGTCCGGGCACCGGCTCGGCCAGAGAGCTGGCGGCCTCGTCCCCGGCGCGGCACGGGAAGAAGCGGTCGACGGCGAGCTCGGGGAAGACCGCCATCTCGGCCCCCCGGCGGGCGGCCTCCCGGAGGGTCTCCAGGGCGCGGTCGAGGTTGCGCTGGCGATCGGAGGCGGCGGCGACTTGAGCGAGAGCGAGGCGCATGCGGAATCTCCCTGAAGCGCACGACCCGGCCGGAACCGACCGGAGCTGACCGGTACCGACCAGGGCCGGCGCGATCCCCCGATTCTAAACCGGAACGGGCGCCGCGGAACCGGCGAGCGTGGAGATCGACCGGAGGTCGCACCGCCGGGCTTGCTAGACTCGCGGGGTTATGGCATCTCGCGAGCCCACCATGACCACGCCCCCGGTCCCCACCGTCACCGCCCACCCGGAGCCCGACGCCTCGCCGTCCTCCCCCCCTGCCGACCGGGCCGAAGCCCGCGCCCGATTCCTCGAGGTCTACCCGGAGTACGAGTCGACCGACGGCCTCGACCGGCTCCGGAGCGAGGAGTTCTCGCGCCTCGACGAGCAGGGGCACGTCTACCTGGACTACACCGGCGGGGGGCTGTACGGCGCCTCCCAGATCGAGCGCCACAAGGACCTGCTGCTGTCGCAGGTGTTCGGCAACCCCCACTCGTCGAACCCCACCTCGCTCGCCACCACCGACCTGGTGGAGAGCTGCCGGCGTCACGTGCTGGACTACTTCGGCGCCTCGCCCGAGGAGTACGTGGTCATCTTCACCGCCAACGCGAGCCACGCGCTCAAGCTGGTGGGCGAGTCCTACCCCTTCGACCCGGAGGACCGGTTCCTGCTGACCTTCGACAACCACAACTCGGTCAACGGGATCCGGGAGTACGACCGGGCCCACGGGGCCCAGACGACCTACGTGCCGGTGCTGCCGCCGGAGCTGCGGGTCGAGCCGGCGACCCTGGAGCGGCACCTGGACCGGGCGCGCCCGGACGGCCACAACCTGTTCGCCTACCCCGCCCAGTCCAACTTCTCCGGCGTCCAGCACCCCCTGGAGTGGATCGAGCTGGCGCATGCGAAGGGCTGGGACGTGCTCCTCGACGCCGCGGCCTTCGTGCCGACCAACCGGCTGGACCTCTCCCGCTGGAAGCCGGACTACGTGGCGCTGTCGTTCTACAAGATGTTCGGCTACCCCACCGGCGTCGGCGCCCTGCTCGGCCGGCGCGAGGCGCTGGCCAAGCTGCACCGGCCCTGGTTCGCGGGCGGCACGATCTCCATGGCCTCGGTGCAGGCGGACCTCTACAGCATGGCGGCCGGCGCCGCCGCGTTCGAGGACGGCACGCTGAACTACGAGATCCTGCCGGCGGTCGACTTCGGCCTGGACTTCCTGGAGGGGATCGGCGTGGACGTGATCCACGAGCGCGTGCGCTGCCTGACCGGATGGCTGCTGGACGCCCTCCTCTCCCTGCGCCACGACACCGGCGAGCCGCTGGCGATTCTCTACGGCCCGGCCGGCACCGAGGACCGGGGCGGGACCATCACCCTCAACTTCCGGGACCGGGACGGCAACGTGATCGACCACGAGGAGGTCGAGCGCCAGGCCAACGCGCGGAAGATCTCGCTCCGCACCGGCTGCTTCTGCAACCCCGGCGCGGGCGAGGTGGCCCTGGGCCTCTCCGGCGCCGAGATCAGCGGCTGCTTCTCGCGCTCGGGCAACCGCATGACCTACGACGACTTCCGCCGCTGCGTGAACGACAAGTCGACCGGCGCGGTGCGGGTGTCCGTGGGGATGGTGACCAACTTCGAGGACGTGTTCACCTTCATCGAGTTCGCCAGGAGCCTCCTGGATCGGTAGCGGCGGCTCGCTCGCGCTCGCGTTCGGCCGGCTGAAGCCGGCCGACCGGACCGCGGCTCAGCCCAGGGCCACGTCCAGCACCATCATCACGGTGAACCCGCTGATCGTGCTGAGGGTCGCCAGGTCCGTGTTGCCGTGCCGCTGGGCCGCGGGGATCAGCTCCTCGATCACCACGAAGATCATCGCCCCCGCCGCGAACGCCAGGGCGTAGGGCAGCACCGGCCGCGCCACCAGCACCGCCGCCGCGCCGAGCACCCCCGCCACCGGCTCCACCACCCCCGAGAGCTGCCCGTACCAGAAGCTCCTGAGCCGGCTGAACCCGTGCCCCCGGAGCGGCATCGCCACCGCGATGCCCTCGGGAAAATTCTGCAATCCGATCCCCAGGGCCAGCGCCGCCGCCGCCGCGAAGCTCGCCTCCGGGAGATGGAGGGCCGCGGCGCCGAACGCCACCCCCACCGCCAGCCCCTCCGGGACGTTGTGGAGCGTGATGGCCAGCACCAGAAGCACGCTCCGCCGGAGCTGCGTGGGCGGCCCCTCCGCCTCCCGGGCGGGAAGCCCGGGATGGAGATGCGGCAGGATCTTGTCGCCGACCGACAGGCCGGCGGCACCGAGCAGGAAACCGATGGTCGGCGGCAGCCAGCTCGGCAGCCCCGAGCGGGCGGACATCTCGATCGACGGTGCCAGCAGCGACCAGTAGCTGGCCGCGATCATCACGCCCGCGGCGAACCCGTTCATCGAGTCGAGCAGCTTCTGGTTGACCGTGCGCGTGAAGAAGACCACGGTCGCCCCCAGGGCGGTCACGCCCCAGGTGAAACAGGTGGCGACCAGCGCCTGGACGACGGGGTGGAATCCCACCAGTGGATCGAACACGGGCACCGATTATAGGGTGTGGCACGCGGCCGCCGCGCTCCCCCGCCGGGCGGGCCGCGTCGCATCCCGCGGCGCGGCAACGGCCCGGACCGGAACGGTTCTTGTCACCGGAACGGTTCTTGTCACCGGAACGGTTCTTGCGAACAGAATCGTTCTGACGAAAGACTCCCGTCCGGGCACGGCCGGCCGACCCCGGGAACCGGTGTTCCACGGCGATCGCCGGCTGCGCCGCGACGTCCTGCATGATGAGCACACGCGACGAGGTGAGCTGAATGGCAAAGACCGTCGAGGTTCCCGAGTACGAGATCGAGCAGTCCCTCTCCGTCGACCCGGAGACGACCGCCCTGGTGGTGGTCGACATG
>JASFUJ010000283.1:0-5395 GCA_050050355.1 Acidobacteriota bacterium | reverse complement strand
TGACGACGGCGTCGCGCACGGCGGAGTGTCGCAGCAGGGCGGCCTCGACCTCCCCCAGCTCGATGCGGAAGCCGCGCACCTTGACCTGGTGGTCGATGCGCCCGAGGAAGTCGATCACCCCGTCCGGGCGCCGCCGCGCCAGGTCCCCCGTGCGGTACAGCCGCCCGCCGGGCTCGGCGGCGAACGGGTCCGGCACGAAGCTCTCCGCGGTCCGGCCCGGGCGCCGCCAGTAGCCGCGCCCCAGGCCCGCGCCCCCGATCATCAGCTCCCCCGCCACCCCCACCGGCACCGGCCGCATCCGCCGGTCCACCAGGTGGATCTGCAGGTTCGAGATCGGACGGCCGATCGGCACCGACGCGCGGCCGACCCCCGGCTCGCAACGCCACCGCGTCACGTCGATCGCCGCCTCCGTCGGTCCGTACAGATTGTCCAGGCGCGCGCCGCCCAGGCGCTCGAACAACCGGTCCCGAAGCTCCACGCTCAGCGCCTCGCCGCTGGCGATCACCTGCCGCACGCTCCGGCACGAGCCCACCTCCGGCTCCTCCAGGAACAACTGCAGCATCGACGGCACGAAGTGCAGCACCGTCACCTCGTCCTCGCGGATCAAACGCGCCAGGTAGCCGCTGTCCTTGTGGCCCTCCGGACGCGCCACCACCAGGCACGCCCCCGTGATCAGCGGCCAGAAGAACTCCCACACCGACACGTCGAAGCTCGCCGGCGTCTTCTGCAGCACCCGGTCCGCACCGCTCAGACCGTACGCCGACTGCATCCACAGCAGCCGGTTGACCACCGCCCCGTGGCGGTTCATCGCACCCTTCGGACGGCCCGTCGACCCCGACGTGTAGATCACGTACGACAGGCTCTCCGGACCGACCACCGACTCCAGGGGCGCACCGCTCTCCTCCGAGACCGCCGACGAGCGGTCCACGCACACCACCCGAGCCTCCGTCGCCGGCAGCGAATCCTCCAGGTGCGACTGCGTCAGCAACACCCGGGCGCCCGAATCCTCCACCATCAGCTCCACCCGGTCCCGCGGGTAGTCCGGATCGATCGGAACGTATGCCCCGCCCGCCTTGAGCACCGCCACCAGCGACACCACCAGCTCGAAGCTGCGCTCCAGTGCCACCCCCACCGGCACCTCAGGACCCACGCCCAGACGCCGCAGCGCACGCGCCAGGCGGTTCGAACGCTGCGCCAGCTCCCGGTAGCTCAGCGTCTCCCCCTCGAACCGCAGCGCCGGAGCCTCCGGCGAAAGCTCCGCCTGACGGGTCAGCAGCACGTCCAGGCTCGCCGAGGCCCCCGAAAATTCCTCCGCCGTCGCGTTCCACCCGTGCACCACCTGCTCCCGCTCCCACGACGACAGCAGCGGCAGGTCCGACAGCCGGGTGTCCGGGTCGTCGATCGCCCCTTCGAGCAGGATCTCGAGCTGGCGCAGGAGCCGGTCCACCGTCTCGGCCTCGAAGAGGTCCGTGTTGTACTCGACCCGTGCGCCGAGCGCTCCGCCGCGCTCCTCCATGACGCACAGCAGGTCGAACTTCGAGACCCCTCCGTGCACGGGCGCCGGCTCGATCTCGAGCTCCGCGAGCTCCAGGCTCTCCAGCGGCACGTTGAGGAAGGTCAACATCACCTGGAACAGGGGATTCCGGCTCAGGTTCCGCTCCGGATCGAGCTCCGTGACCAGGGCCTCGAACGGCATGTCCTGGTGGGCGTAGGCCTCGAGAGAGAGCCCGCGGACCCGTTCGAGGAGGCGCGCGAACGCCGGGTCGCCCGAGAGGTCCGTCCGCAGCACGAGGGTGTTGGCGAAGAAGCCGATCAACCCCTCGAGCTCCATGCGGTGCCGGTTGGCGATGGTCGTCCCGAGCGCGAAGTCCGATTGACCCGAGCTCCGGTGCAAGAGGGAGGCGAGCCCGGCGAGCAGCACCATGTACTGGGTGGCGCCGTGCTCCCGGCTCAGGGCGCGCACCCCCTCGGCCACCCGCTCCGGGAACGCGCGGCTCGTGAGCGCCCCGCGGAAGGACTCCCGGGCCGGCCGCGGCCGGTCGGTGGGGAGCTCCAGCGGAGGGGTCTCCGCGAGCTGCGCGCTCCAGTACTCGAGCTGCTCGTCGAGCAGCGTCTCCTGGAGCCAGGTGCGCTGCCAGATGGCGAAGTCGGGATACTGGATCGGCAGCGCGGGCAGGTCCGGCACGCCGCCCCCGGCAAGAGCCGCGTAGCAGTGGCCCAGCTCCCGGTACAGCACGCCGATCGACCACCCGTCCGCCACGATGTGGTGCAGCGTGAGATAGAAGAGGTGGTCGTCCTCGGCCAGCCGCGCCAGCAGCATGTGCACCACCGGACCGCGGGCCAGGTCGAATGCGAACCCGGACTCGGCAGCGCCCAGGCGGCGCTGCTCCCGCTCCCGCACCTCCGCCTCCAGCCCGGAGAGGTCGACCGTGGGCAACGGCAGGGTGAGCTCGGGCTCGATCACCTGGACCGGGTCGGCGTCGGTGGCCACGAAGCGCGCCCGCAAGGACTCGTGACGGTCGATCACCGCGTTCACGGCGCGGTACAGGGCGTCCGGGTCGAGGCTGCCGCGCAGCCGGAAAGCGGTGGGGATGTTGTAGAACGGGTGGCCGGGGGCGAGCTGGTCGAGGAACCAGAGGCGCTGCTGGGCGAACGCGAGGGGGACCCCGCCGTCCCGCGAGGCGCGCCGGATCGGCGGCATGCGCCCGCCGCTGCGTTCCCTCTCCACGGCGCGGGCGAACGCCGCCACCGTCGGCGCTTCGAACAGGGAGCGGAGCTCGACGTCGATGCCGAAGGCCTCGCGGATCCGCGACACCACCTGGGTGGCGAGCAGGGAGTGACCGCCCAGCTCGAAGAAGTCGTCGTGGCGCCCCACGCCGGCCAGCCCGAGCACCCCGGCCCAGATGGAGGCCAGCAGCTCCTCGGTGGGCGTCTGCGGCGGCGCCGACCCGACCGCGCCGGCTCCCCACTCCGGCTCGGGCAGCCGGTTGCGGTCCACCTTGCCGCTCGGCGTCAAGGGGAGCTCGTCCACCTCGACGAACGTGCTCGGCACCATGTAGTCCGGAAGCTGCCGGGCCAGGTGCTCCCGGAGCGGGTCGAAGCCGGCGAGCGGGCCGTCGGCCGGGAGGGCGTAGGCCACCAGCCGGAGCGTGCCGGCCGGATCCCGGCGGCCGACCACGACGGCGTCCTGGAGGTCCGGGTGACCGGCGAGCACCGTCTCCACCTCTCCGGGCTCGACGCGGTAGCCCCGGACCTTGACCTGGGCGTCGTTCCGGCCCAGGTACTCGATCGTGCCCTCCGCCGCGTGGCGCGCCAGATCGCCCGTGCGGTAGAGGCGCGCACCCGGTCGCCTGGAGAACGGATCCGGCACGAAGCGCTCCGCGGTCAGCGCCGGCCGGCCCTCGTACCCGCGGGCGACGCAGACGCCGCCGATCAGCAGCTCCCCCGGGACGCCGATCGGCACGGGCTGCAGCCGGTCGCCGGCGAGCAGGATCCGTGCGCCGTCGATCGGCCGTCCGATGGGCGGCAGGGGCGACCACGACCCGGTCCGTTCCGGCAGCGCGTGCGCCGTGACCACGTGGGCCTCGGTGGGCCCGTAGTGGTTGTGCAGGCGGCAGCCCCCCAGGCGGTCGAACAGCTCGACGACCCGCGGCGTCGACCGGAGCTGCTCGCCCGCAGTGATGACCTCCCGCAGCGGCGGCAGCTCGCTCCGCCGCCCCCCCGCCGCCTCGGCGAGCTGTTCCAGCGCGACGAACGGGACGAACAGCCGCTCGATCCGCCGATCGGTCAGGTACGACAGCAGCCGGGCGGCGTCGCGGCGGAGGTCCTCGTCCACGAGCTCCAGCGTTCCGCCCGTCGACCAGGTGGCGAACGTCTCCTGGAACGAGACGTCGAAGCCCAGCGACGCGAACTGGAGGGTCCGGGTGCCGGGGCCGGAGGGCGACACCTCCGCCTGCCACTCGAGGAGGTTGACCAGGGCCCGGTGCGGCATCGCGACCCCCTTGGGTCTGCCGGTCGAGCCCGAGGTGTAGAGCACGTACGCCCGAGCCTCGGGCGGCGGCTCCACCGGCGGGGCGGCTTCCTCCCGGCCGGCGCCCGCCCGGTCGTCGTCCACCAGCAGCGGCCGGGCGCTCGCGGCGCCGACGAGCGCGGTGCGGGACCTCGACGTCAGGACGATCGGCGCCTCGACGTCGAACAGGATCGAGCGGATCCTCTCCCCGGGAAGCTCCGGATCGATCGGGACGTAGGGTCCGCCCACCTTGAGGATGGCCAGCACGGCCACCGCCATCTCCGGGGAGCGGTCGAGGCAGACCGCCACGGGAACGTCGACTCCTGCGCCCGCGCCGCGCAGGCGCCGGGCCAGCCGGCCGGCTCGCCGGTCCAGCTCGCCATAGGTGAGGGTCCGATCGCCGTGGACCACGGCGACGCTCTCCGGCGAGCGCGCGGCCCACCGCTCGACCAGCCGATGGACCGGCCGGGCGTCCCCCGAGCCGGCCCGGGTCTCCACCCACTCGTGCACCACCGCCTGGCGCTCCGCCCGGCCCAGGAACGGCAACCGCCACACGCGATCCTCCGGCGCGGAGACCATCCGCTCGAGGATCCGGGCGTACCGGGCGACCATCCGCTCGACCGTGGCCCGGTCGAAGAGGTCGACGTCGTACTGGACGTGGCCGCTGATCACGCCGTCCGCTTCCCAGAGCGAGACCGACAGGTCGAACATCGAGGTCTTGACGTCGAACGGCACGAAGCTCAGCGTCAGGCCCCCGAACTCCATCGCCGGCATGGGGGCGGTCTGCAGAGCGAACAGCACCTGGAACAGCGGGTTGTGGCTGAGGCTCCGCTCCGGCTGCAGCTCGGCCACCAGCCGCGCGAAGGGCAGGTCCTGGTGCGAGTACGCGTCGGTGGTCACCCCCCGCACCCGCGCGATCAGCTCCCGGAAGGTCGGATCCCCGGAAAGGTCGGTCCGCAGCACCAGCGTGTTCACCAGGAAGCCGATGAGCTTCTCGGTCTCCTCCCGGTTGCGGTTGGCGTAGGGCGAGCCGACGGCCACGTCCTGCTGGCCGCTGGAGCGCGCCAGGAGGACGTCGAAGGCCGCCAGGAGCACCACGAACAGGGTGGTCCCCTCCGACTCCGCCAGCGCCTTGACCCGCGACCCGAGATCGGCCGGCACGTGCACCGGATGGAAGGCGCCGCGGAAGCGCTGCACGGGCGGCCGCGGACGATCGGTCGGCAGCTCCAGGCCGGCGAAGCCCTCGAGCTGCCGGCGCCAGTAGACGAGCTCCCGCTCCAGCCGCTCACCCCGCAGGTGGCGCCGCTGCCACGCGGCGAAGTCCGCGTACTGCACGGGCAGCTCCGGCAGCGAGACCGTCTCCCCCCGGACCAGCGCCCGGTACGC
>JASFUJ010000282.1:0-5396 GCA_050050355.1 Acidobacteriota bacterium | reverse complement strand
TCACGTCCCAGACCACCAGGTCGATCCGGTCGGCGAAGCCCTCGTCGATCTCGCGGACGATGCGCTCGAGCGCGTCGAGGGGGACTTCGGCCCCCTCTCCGGGACCGCCCCCCGCCCCCACCCGGGCGGGCCTGCCGGTCATGAAGTCGTCGGTCACGAAGGTGCGCACCGCCACCGAGTAGGCGCCGTCCCGGCCGATCGGCAGGAGCACCGCGAACGCCTGGCTCACGGTCTCCAGCGTCAGGTGCCGGGTGACGATGAAGTCGAGCTCGCGCAGCAGGTCGACCGTCTCCTCGGTGATGTAGGTCGGATGGTGGTCGATTCCGGGCGGAATCTCCCGGTGGTTGAGCACGTACCCGGTGCGGTTGACGTAGTCGAACCGGTTGGCCAGGCGATTGCCCAGGCGTCCCAATCCTTCCCAGTCGGCCGCCTCCAGCTTCCCGCCGTGGGGGCCGGCCACCAGGGCCAGGTGGCGGTAGCTCCGCTGGTCCCCCTGGACGCCCACGGTCTTGACCGGCACCACCGTGCCGGCGTAGGCGCCGTTCCACTCGTGGACGGCCTCGGCCACGGCCCGCGCCTGCTCGGCCGTCGGCCCGCCCGCCCCGTGGTCGGCGATCAGCCGCACCGCGAGGCCCGGCCCGGGGAACGGCTGCCGGGCGGCGATCTCCTCCGGAATGCCGAGCATCCGGGCGACCTGGCGCACCTCGTCCTTGTGCCAGTCCCAGTTGGTCTCGATCACCCGGCCCGCCGCGCGGGCCCGGCGCACCAGCTCGATGTCGTTGTGATGGGTCTTGATCTTCTGGGCGTAGCCGCTGATCGTCGGGTTGCCGCTCTCGATCAGGTCGGGGCGGAGCGTCCCCTGGGCCCAGTAGGTCTCGTCGAAGTCGAGCTCCAGGCCGAGGGCCGCCTCCCGCAGGGCCTTGAGGAAGATCTCGCCGATCAGCCGGCGCTTCTCCTCCGGGTCCACCAGGGAGGTGAGCGGGCCGAGGACCTCCACGCCGCCGCCGGGCCCGTCCCCGCGCTCCACCTCCACCGTGTCGTGGAAGAACATCTCCCGGCCGTCGATCCGCTCCAGGTGCTCGAGGCCCAGCTCCCGGAGCACGTGGCAGATCCGGTCGCTCTCGTCCTTGCGCATGAGCCCGTGGTCCACGTGCACCGCGAACACCCGCTCCGGCCCCAGGGCCTTCAGCAGGAGCGCCGCGGAGACCGCCGAGTCCACCCCGCCGGAGACCAGCACCAGCACCGGGTGCTCTCCCACCACCGCGCGGATCCGGGCCACCGCGGTCTCGATCCGGTCCTCGAGCACGTAGTTGCCCTCGAGGCCGCAGATCCGCGAGAGGAAGTTGGCGAGCATCCGTCGCCCCTGCTCGGTGAGATCCACCTCCGGGTGGAACTGGACCCCGTAGAGGCGGCGCTCCTCGTCGGCGATCGCGCCCACGGCGTCCTCGGTCTCGGCGATCACCCGGAACCCCGGGGCCAGCTCGTCGACCGAATCGCCGTGGCTCATGAGCACCTGCTGCTCCGGCTCCAGGCCGTCGAACAGCGGGCTCGACGGATCGACCCGGAGCCCGGTCACCCCGTATTCGCTGCTCCGGCCGCCGGAGACCACGCCCCCGAAGTGGACGTTCAGGAGCTGCATGCCGTAGCAGATGCCCAGCACCGGCACCCCCAGCTCCCAGACGCCCGGATCGCAGTCCGGCCGCTCCGCCCCCCAGACGCTCGACGGCCCGCCCGAGAGCACGATCCCGTCGAACCCTGCGAGCTCCGACGGAGACACCTCGAGGGGGAAGATCTCGGAGCGCACGCCGAGCTCCCGGATCTTGCGGTCGATCACCTTGGTGTACTGGCCGCCGCAGTCGAGAATGGCGACGGAGTCGACCCGCTCCGGATCGGCGGCTCGGGATGGATCGGACGGGGTGGAACGACCGGACGGCGGGGAATCTGGCACGGTGCGGAGGTCCTCCTGGAGCAGGACTGAAGATCCGGACGAGGAGACGGGCCTGCGGCGTGGCGCCGTCCCCGGAAGAGTACCAGACGGGACCGCGGAACGATCGGCGTCAGAGCGCGCCGAGATAGCCGATCCAGCCGATCAGCTCGTCCTCCGAGATGCCCAGGTGCACCGCGGCCGCGGGGTGGTCGCCGTCGGCCCGGTCCAGGGCGTCGCGGACGATCTCCGCGGCGAGGCCGTCGAGACGGCGGCGCAGGGGGTCGGGGACGGCTGCCTCCCGCTCGGGCGACCCGCCGGGCGACCCGGCCGGGGGAGGGGTCTCCGGGGGAGACCCGTGGACCCCGTGGGGGCCGGCCGTCGCTTCGGCGGCTCCCAGCACCTCGCCGAGACAGGCGAGGAGCTCGAGGCCCCGCGGCCCCGGCTCCGCCCGGTCCAGACCGATGGCGGCCGCGAGCACGGGCCCCGGCCCGAAGCGGGGCGGGAAGACCAGAACCCGCCGGGATCGGGCCCTGCCGCGGGCGGGAACGCTCCCGTTCGCCTCCAGCGCGTCGACCACGGCCGCGATCTCCTCGTTCCCGGGCACCGCCCCGACGCAGTCCCGGAGGAAGAGATCGTCCTCGACCAGGGCGAAGGTCCACAGGTCCTGGGCCCCGGCGGCTCGCGCCACCCGCTCCAGCCCGGCCTGGCGCTCCGGGTGCGGCTCGCTCCGGGCCAGCGACCACAGGTCGTCGATGGCATGGAGCGTCGCCACGACGTGCCCTCCGCCACCTCCGCGGCCTCCGCCGGTCGGATTCCCTCCGCTGTGGTTGTGCGGTCGTCCCCACATACCTTGTAACGCGTGGTCCAGGCCGACCACGGCTCACCTCTCTCTGATGTGACGGACACGGGGCTGAGCGTTTCGGGTGAGTGGGGCGCTGCCGGGGGAACGAAGCGAAGCCCCGGGGAGGGCGGGGAACCGCCGACTCTTCCCGGGGCAGGGGGTTCCAGGCGTCCGGTGAAGCTCCGCCTCCAACCGCGTCCCCCAAAACCGCGTCCCCCCAACCGCATCGAGGACACGCGGGATCCGGCCGGCCGAAGCCGGCCGCTTCGAGGCGGGCGGTCACCATCGAACCCCCAGTCGAAGCGGCCGGCCTCCGCGCCGGCCGGATGCGAGCGCCAGCGAGCCACCCTCCCCGGCTTCAGCCGGCCGGATGCGAGCGAAGAGGGCCGCGGCCCCCCCTCAGCGTTGCGTGCCCGCTGCAACGGAGTCTCCCACCGGGACCGAGGGGCCACGTTCCAGGGCGGCCCGCATGCGCAGGACACCGAAGACGAACCCCCCGAACCGTTGATAGGATCGTGATCGCTTCCGAGCCGAGCGCGCAGAGCGCCCATGCCGAACCAGCCTGGAGGGAACCATGAGTCCGAGAGCTCGCATCGCCCTCGTCCCCACCCGGATCCCGGCCCTGTTCCTGGCCCTGATCCTGATCCCGATCGGGGCCATCCCGGCGATCCCGGCCGGGGCCGCGACGCCGGCCGCCCCGGCCGCGACCTTCGAAGCCGCCTTCGACGGGATCGAGGCCGGCGCCGCGCCGGTCCGGATCCCCGGCCTCCTGCACTCGGTCCGGGTGCGCACGGACGCCCTGGGCGTTCCCCACGTGTTCGCCGTGACCGACCGGGACGCCCAGTTCGTGCTCGGCTATCTCCACGCCCGGGACCGGTTCTTCCAGATGGACCTGCTCCGCCGCCAGTTCAGCGGCGACCTGGCCGAGCTGCTGGGCGAGGCCGCCCTCGGCTCGGACGTCCAGCTCCGCACCCTCGGCCTGCGCCGGGCGGCGGAGGCCTCGCTCCCCGCCCTGTCGGCCGTCACCCGGGTGTGGCTCGAGGCGTACGCGCGCGGCGTCAACGCCTACCTGGCCGACAACCCCCTGCCCCCCGAGTACGGCGCCCTGGAGCTCACCTCCGCCCGGCCGTGGACGCCGGTCGACAGCGTCACCATCGGCAAGGGGCTGGCCTTCGGCCTCTCGTTCGACCTGTCGGACATCGAGCTCACCGAGGCCCTGCTCACCTTCCAGGCCGCCGGGCTGATGGCCGGCTTCGACGGATCCGCCCTGTTCTCGGAGGATCTCTACCGGAGCGCCCCGTTCGATCCGACGATCTCGGTGCCGACGAACCAGCCCGCAGCGTCCGCCGATGCGGTGACCCCGTTCCCCGGTCGACAGGGCGCAGCCGCCCCGTTCCTCGGCCGGCTGCACGCGGTCGGCGCCGCGGACCTGCTCCGCGCCTACCGGGAACGGATCGAAGACGTGCCGATCCTGGCCCGCGCGCTCCGCCCCCGGTGGGACCGCCGCGGCAGCAACTGGTGGATCGTCTCCGGCGACAGGACCGACTCCGGCCACCCGATCCTCGCCAACGACCCGCACCTGGGCCTGGACAGCCCGTCGATCTTCTACGAGGCCCAGCTCCGGATCGACCCCCGTGAAGGCCGCCCGGCCATGAACGCCTTCGGCGTCACCTTCCCGGGCGTGCCGGGGATCGTCCTCGGCTGCAACCCCTGGATCTGCTGGGGGGCGACCACCAACCCCATGGACGTGACCGACGTCTACCTGGAGCAGCTCGTGGTCGACCCCGCCACCGGCCTGCCCGTCGGCACCCGCTTCGAGGACACGGTGGAGCCGATCGTACCGATCCCGCAGACCTACCGGGTCAACCGCCTGGACGGGACGCCCGACAACCCGGTCACCGCCGGCGTGCCGCCGGCCGAGGGCGGCGTGACCCTGATCGTTCCACGGCGCAACCACGGCCCGATCGTGCAGGTGGACGCCTCGAACCCGGCGGCGGTCACCGGCCTGTCGGTCCAGTACACCGGCTGGGGCGCCACCCGGGAGCTGGACGCCTTCCAGAAGTTCAACCGGGCCGGCGGCCTGGACGACTTCCGCGAGGCGGTCCAGTTCTTCGACGTGGGCTCCCAGAACTTCGCCTACGCCGACGTGAACGGCAACATCGCCTACTTCACCAGCGCCGAGCTGCCGCTGCGCGAGGACCTCCAGACCCTGAACACCCCCGACGGCGGGATCCCCCCCTGGCTGATCCGGGACGGCACCCACACCCTGCACCACGAGTGGCTGCCGGCCGATCCCGCCGACCTGGAGCCGCAGCAGATCCTCCCCTACCGGATCCTGCCCTACGACGAGATGCCGCAGACCGTCAACCCGGCCCGCGGCTTCGTGCTCAACGCCAACAACGACCCGGTGGGCACCACCGTCGACAACAACCCGGTGAACCAGCTCCGCCCGGGGGGCGGCCTGTACTACCTGAGCCCCGGCTACGCCGCCGGCTTCCGTGCAGGCCGCATTCGCCGGCTGATCGAGTCCGGTCTGGCGGACGGCGGCACCCTCGGCTTCGACCAGATCGCCGCCTTCCAGGCCAACAACCAGCTCCTGGACGCCGAGGTGCTGGTGCCGTACCTGCT
>JASFUJ010000281.1:0-5399 GCA_050050355.1 Acidobacteriota bacterium | reverse complement strand
GAGCGCCTCGGTCAACGCGTCCCGCGCCCGCCGGAGCTCCCCCAACCGCCGCAGGGCCCGGCCCAGGTTGTTGAGGGAGACCGCCACCGCCATCTCCGGGGCCTCGCCGCGGGTCTCGGCCCGCCCGGCCCGCTCCGGCAGACCGCGCTTGAGGGCCAGGGCCTCGGCGAAGTGGGCGCGGGCCGAGCCGGGGCTCTCCAGATCCAGGTCGAGCCGGCCCAGGTCGTCCAGGGCCTCGGCCACGTCGAGCGCCGACCCGTGGCGCCGCGCCAGCTCCAGGGACTCGCCGAGCATCGAGCGCGCCGCCTCCAGGTCCCCCGCCTCGCGGTACAGCTTGCCCATCCGGGCGGTCACCACCTGCTCACCCCGGCGGTCCCCGGCCTCCCGGTGGAGCGCGCGCACGGTCCGGTAGCGGTCGAGCGCCTCGAAGGTCTCGCCCAGATCCTGGTGGATCCCCGCGAGGTTCTCCAGGAACCGGCGCTCCAGGTCCACCGCGCCGGTGTCCCGGGCCAGGCGCACGGTCCGCCCGTGCGCCTCCAGGGCCTCCCGGAAGCGGCCCCCCTCGCTCAGCATCGTCCCCCGGTAGCTGAGCACCACGGCCTCGCGGAGCGGCTCCCCCAGGTCCCGGTGCAGCCGCGCCGCCTCCCCGAACCGCTCCGCCGCCCGGCCCAGAGCGCCCGCCCGCTGGTCGATCCGGCCGAGCTTGTAGAGGGCCCAGGCCTGGCCGCGCCGGTCGCCGGCCCTGCGCCATAGCTCCAGGGCCTCGGTGAACAGGGCGCGGGCCCGGTCGGCCGAGCCCGCCCGGTCGGCCCGGCGGGCCTCGAAGTAGCGGAGGTGGGCCCGCGCCCCGATCCGGATCCGGCCCTGCGCGCCCTCGCTCCCTTGCGCGGCCCCGGTCACCTCGAGCCGCAGCTCGTAGGGCGCCGCGGCGGTGGCCGAGTCGAAGGCGCAGACCTCCAGGGCGTGGCGGCCCGCGGCCTCCGCCACGAACGCCCCCTCCTCCGGCCCCAGGGCACCGATCGGGCCGTCGATCTCCAGCGCCACCCCACCGTCCGGGGTGCGCACGGTGGAGGCCACGTCGATGCCGCGCTGCTCGATCGCGAGCTCCAGCAGAGCCCCCGCGTCCAGGGCGAGGTCGAACCGGTGACAGGCCCCCGGCGCGATCCGGTGCTCGGCCGTGCGCCCGATCGGAGGCTCCAGGCGCTCGACCGGTCGGGGAGGGTCGGCGGTGGCGTCCCCGGCGGGAGCGGTGCCCCCGACCCGGCCGGTCCCGGAGCTGGTCCCGGAGCTGGTCCCGGACTCGGGCTCGGACCCGGCCTCCCGCCGGGAGCTCTCCGGGGAGCCGCACGCGAGCACGAGCAGCGCCAGCGCCGGGAGCGGCACGGCGAGCGCGAGGAGGCGGCTCCGGAGGCCGGACCGAGCCATCGGGCTCAGGGGATCTCGATCCGGAGCGGGTACTCCGCCAGGAGCTCGCGCCCGGTGCCCTCGAGGCCGTACAGCGCGAACCGGTGCCGCCCGGGGCTCGCCAGCAGGCGCGCCGGAACCTCGACCGCGAAGCCCCCTTCCGGAGTCTGGTAGACGGGCAGCGTGGCGAGGCGACCGCCGCCGTCCGGCCCGGAGACCTCCACCTCGTACGAGGGGTAGTCGGCTCCGGGGGCCAGGGCGAGGAGGACGACCGCCCGTTCCGCCCAGGCGGGGAGCCGCCGCGCCGTCGGCTCGCCGCGGGTCGCGCCACCGCCCGGCCGCAGATCCGCCATCACGTAGACGTCGCCGCGCGGGCCGCGCAGGGCGTCGACCTGCTGGCGGAGCGCCGAGACCCAGAGCCCCAGGCCGATGGTGGCGAAGAAGAAGAGGGCGGCGAGCGGCAGAAGCACCTCGGACCGCCGGTGGAGAGGCCGCCGGCGGGAGGCGATCTCCCGCTCCACCGAGCGCCACCGCTCCTCCACCTGGGCCTCGCTCAGGCGCAGGCTCGCGTCCGGCGGCTCCAGGTGGGGAAACTCGGCGAAGTCGAGCACGGCGGCCGAGCAGTCCGCGCAGTGGACGAGGTGCTCCTGGACCCGCTCGGCCGACGAGCGGGAGAGCCGCCCCTCGTGGTAGGCGAAGAGCTCGTCGGGATCGGGGTGGCCGGCCGCGCGGGCCGGCGGCTCACCGGCGGCCCGGCGGATCCGCTCGTCCCCGACGGGAAGATCCGGCAGGTCGTTCTGGTCGTTCTGGTCGTTCTGGTCGGACTTGTCGGTGGTCATTCTCCCTCACCCCTCCCTCACTCTCCCGCCTCCTCCAGATCGAAGTACTCCTGGAGCTGCTCCTTCAGACGATACCGTGCCTGGTGGAGCTGCGTCTTCACCGTGTCGATCGAGACCTTCAGGATCGCGGCGATCTCGCGGTACTTCAACCCCCGGTCGATGCGCAGCAGGGTACACCGGCGCATCCGCGGCGGCAGCGTCGCCACCGCGTCGCGCAACATCCGGGCCCGCTCCTGCTCGAGCAGCCGCTCCTGGGGACCGGCGGGCCGGCCCGGCCCCCAGCCCCGTGCCGCCGGGCCGGGGGCCTCCGCCGCCTCCCCGCCCTGCTCCCGGGCGGCGTCCAGCGAGACCGTGGGCGCGTCCCGCTTGATCGCCTTGCGGGACCGGAGGTGGTTCTTCCAGACGTTGGCGGCGATCCGCAGGAGCCAGGTCTCGATCTTCGCATCCCGGCGGAAACCGCTCAGGCCGCCGAGGGCCCGGACGAACGTCTCCTGGGTCAGATCGCGACAGTCCTCCGTAGAGAACCCTCGGCGCGCGAAGAAGTACGTCACCGACGGTCCGTACTGCTTGAACACTCGTTCGATCTCTGTCATCTCGTCCTGCACGGCAGGCACTCCACGGATCTCGACGTCGAACACGGTCACGATCGGCCCTCCCTCCCGGCCGCTCGCCGATGAACTGCGACGGGGCCGGAACTGAAATTCGTTTCTGGGCGTTCCGACCCTGTGTGAGTGTACTTGCGGAAGTGTTTCGAAACCAGGAAATCGAAATATTGCAATGAGTTACAGGGGGTGACGGGGTGTCAAGACTCCCCGGGCGGCCGGACGATCGCCCGGTTCCGGCGCGCGCGCTCGGGGTCCGGGTCCCGGATCACGCCGACCGCGGCCAGGCGCCCCACGTAGGCCGGCGGCAGGCCGTGCTCCCGGGCGCCCTCGACGACGAACGCCTTGTACCAGGGGAACGGGAGCAGCGCGTCGTCGAGGAAGCGGCCGCCGGAGATGTAGGTCAGGGCGGGGACGGGTCCGTGCGCCCCGTCCGGCAGGGTCGGCACGGTCGACAGGGCCGACAGGGCGGGGGCGTGGACCCGGATCGTGCGCCGCTCGTAGCCGCCCTCGATGCGGTCGAGGATCGGCCGCTCCGCCGCGGCCAGCTCGAACAGCACCCCGTGGACCAGGTCGTCCGGGCGGCCGGTGGGCGTGATGTTCGCCTTGCCGGAGCCGTCGTGGCCGCGCTTGTGGAACGCGATGCGGTGGCCGGGCAGGCGCGCGGCGCCGAGCGGCCGGGCCGAGGGCACCCGCCGCGCGAGGCGGCGGGTGAGCATGTTGGAGCCGTAGGCGAAGTAGTGGAGCCGGTCGCTCATGGCGGAGCCGTCGTGGGGTTCCGGGCCGCGGCGAGCGCCCGGGTGCGACTTCAGGTGGTGGTTCGGAGCGGGTAATCGGGGCCGCTCCCGAAAAATTCCTCGAGGGCGCCCATGCCGGCGAGCACCAGGTCCTCCCGCCACGGCCGCGCGACCACCTGGACCCCGACCGGCAGACCAAAGCTCCCCTGCTCCACCTGCCGCGCCGCCCGCTCCACCCGATCCTCGAACGGACCGCGGCCCCGGCGCCGGTCGTGCTCCTCCCCCGCGCGCACCCGGGTGGCGGCCACGACGCCGGCGGGCACGCCCAGCAGATTGAAGAGCATCGACGGGCTGGAGACCCCGGTCAGGAAGTAGCTGGCGCCGTGGGTGAGGGCCGGATGGGGGCTCGGGGGGCAGAGCAGCAGGTCGTACGCGCGAGTCCGCTCCCCGGCATGCGGGATCCAGCCCAGCTCCCCGAACACCCGGTTGCGGTAGGCCTCCCGCTCGTGCACCAGCCGCCAGAGGGAGGCGGCCGAGCGGGCGCCCACGGAGCGGGCCCGCTCCGCCGTCCGGCGCTGACCGGCGAGCGCCAGCACCGCGGCCAGCATGCCCCGGAGGAACCCGGGCATCCCCGCCAGGCGGGCCAGGTCGCGGATGCGGCGGTCGTGGCGGCCCTCGCTCCGGAGCAGGTCCCGGGCCCAGGCGGCGCCGTCGGCGGAGAGGATCCCGAAGTAGAGGTCCATGGCCCGCCGCACGTCCGGCGGCGTCCACTCCTCCACCACCGCGCCCCGGTCGGCCAGCGCTCCGGCGGCCTCGCGCACCGCCCGGCGGAGCGCCGGAGCCGGCCGGAAGAACCCGTCGTCCTCGAACCACGCGACCCGCAGGCGGTCGATCCGGACCGCCCCGGGGTCGCCCAGGGGCACGCGGGGGAACGGCGGATCGACCGAGCGCGGCCCACCGGAGAGCATGACCTCCATGGCCAGGGTCAGGTCCTCCACCCGCCGGGCCATCGGCCCCGGGACGGCCAGGATCGTCCGCTGGCCCGGGAAGAGACCGATGTCGAAGGTGCCGGCCATGGTCAGGCGGCCGGCGGTCGGCATGAGGCCGTGGATGCCGCAGACGTGGCTCGGGATCCGGACGCTGCCCCCCAGGTCGGTGCCCACGCCCAGGGGCGAGGCCCCGGCGCCGACGATCGCCGCCTCCCCGCCGCTCGAGCCCCCGGGCGAGCGGTCGTCGCGCTCCGGGTGGAGGGTGCGGCCGTGGAGCGGGTTGTCGGCCTCCAGGTAGAGCAACAGCTCGGGGACGTTGGTCTTGCCCAGGACGACCGCCCCGGCCTCGCGGAGCAGGGCGACCAGGGGGGAGCTCCGGTCGGCCCGGTGGCCCCGGCGCGCCGGCAGGCCCCCCGTGGTCGGGGTCCCCTCCAGGAAGAGGGACTCCTTGATCGTCATCGGCACGCCGTGGAGGGGGCCGAGGGAAGCCCCACCGGCCCGGAGCCGGTCCGCCTCCGCCGCCTCCCGGCGGGCCTCCTCGAAGCGCTCGAAGACGACCGCGTTCAGGCGGGGGTTCACCTCCTCGATCCGGGCGATGCAGGCGTCCGCCGCCTCGGCCGCGGACAGCTCTCCGTCCGCGATCGCCCGGGCGATCCGGGCCGCTCCCATCCGGGGAATGTCCGCGTCGGCGGTCATGGACGGCTCAGCTCACCTGCTCCACCGCGGCGACGATCCGCTCCCAGGCGGTGCGCACGTGGCGCTCGCCGGTCTCGCTCTGGCCGATCGACATGCGGAGCACGTAGCGGTCGGCCGTGCCGTCCGGGGTCC
>JASFUJ010000280.1:0-5408 GCA_050050355.1 Acidobacteriota bacterium | reverse complement strand
CGGGTCCGCGCCACCTACAAGACCCGGCCCGGCCGGTAGCGAGGAGGCGCGGCCATGCTCTGCTGGAGTTCGTTCGGCCGAAATACTTGACGTGACAACAAATGACCCATGAACCAAAGGAGGAGCCCATGAAGACCCTGCCCATCCACAAGCCCGCCGCCCTGCTGGCGGCGGCCGTCCTGATCGCCGTCGCGTTCGCCGCGCCGGCGAGCGCCGCGACCACCCGGACCTACGCCATCGACCCGGCCCACTCCGAAGCTTCGTTCCAGATCCGCCACATGTTCACCCAGGTGCGCGGGGAGTTCAACGACTTCGAGGGGACCATCCGGATGGACCCGGAGAGCCCCGCGGAGTCGACGGTCCGGTTCCGGATCGAGGCGGCGAGCATCGACACGGACAACGCGGACCGGGACAAGCACCTGCGCTCCGAGGATTTCTTCTGGGTCGAGAAGCACCCCGTGATCACCTTCGAGAGCGAGTCGATCCGCCCGGTCGGCGAGGGCCGCTACGCCGTCACCGGAACCCTCACCATGCGCGGCGTCTCCAAGCGGGTCACGCTGCCGGTCGAGATGCTCGGCGTCGGGACGGACCCCTGGGGCAACACCCGGGCGGGCTTCTCGGCCGAGACCCGCCTGAACCGCAAGGAGTACGACATCAACTGGAACCAGGCCCTCGACCAGGGCGGCTACATCCTGGGCGACGAGGTCGACATCGAGATCCACGTCGAGGCGGTCGAGCAGAAGCCCGAGACGGAGGCCGCGACCGGCGCCGCCGACTGAGGGCGCCCGAGGCCGTCCGCAGGCATCCGCCATGGGACCCGCGGCCCCGCCCGCGTCGCCCCGGTTCGATCCGGTTCGATCCGGGCGGGGCCGGGCGGGGCCCGAAACCCACCCGTCCGGCGAACGCGGTAGGATGCAGGCTCCGATCATGGACGAACCGGTCACACTTCCCTTCGAGACCTTCTGGAGCTGGCTGACCAGCCACCCGGACTGCATCCTCCGGGCCGGCACGCCGGAGACGATCCTCTACGACGACGAGGACCTGCACTGGATCTTCGCCACCGAGGGTCCGGGAACCCTCCTCATCCAGGTTCTCCGGGGCAAGCGTCCGATGGGCGAGATGTTCCTGGAGCCGGAGCCGATCGCCTACGTCCAGGGAGGCGCCGGCGAACGCGACGGGGAGTTCGTCTTCGAGCTGGTGGCGGAGACCGAGGCCGACCGGATGGTGACCCACTTCTTCGTCATGGTCCACGGCTATGAGCCCCAGGAAGAGGGCCCGCATACGCCCCCGCGGGTCCACTGAGCCCGGCTCCCCCGGACCGGCCCCGCCTCCCTGGACCCCCCGGGATCCTCCCGAGGCAGGAGCAAACGCACTATGATCGGCCCAGGATGCGCCGCCTCGGCCCCATCCTGCGGCCCCTTCTGCTGACCGCCGTCGCCGGCGGCGGGGTGGCCGCCCTCTCGCTCGCCGGCATCCTGCGCCCCTTCGATCTACCGACCGGCGATCTCCTGCTCCGCCTGCGGGCCGCGGTCGGATCGAACGATGCCGCGCGCTCTCCCGTGGCGGCGGTGGTCCTCGACGACGCCTCCCTCGACGCCTTCGGTCCCCTTCCGTGGCCGCGGGAGCGACTCGCCGCGGTGGTGGACGGAATCCGGGACCTGGGTGCGCGGGCCGTGGTCGTCGACCTGGTCCTCGACGAGCCCGGCACCGTGGAGGGGGACGCCGCCCTCGCCACCGCTCTCGGGCGGGGCCCGGCGGTCCTGGCCGCCGCGCTGCGCACCGACGGCGGCTGGCTGCTCCCCCTGGAGCGCCTCGGAGGCGCCGACCGCGCCGCGCACGCCGAGGCGGAGGTGGGCCCCGACGGCGTGGTCCGCACCATCCTCGCCACCAAGCAGCGCCGTGGGCTCTCCCTCCCCGCGCTCTCGCTGGCGGCCGCACGGCTGGTCCGGCCGGAGCGGGCCGTGACCCCCGGCGTGCCGCTCCACCCGGATTTCCGGCTGCCCCCTTCCAGAGTGCCCCGGGTGAGCGTCCTGGAGCTCGCCGCGGCGGACGCCGGCACCGAGAGCCCGCTCGCCGGACGGGTCGTCTTCCTGGGGACCACCGCCACGGCGGCCGGCGACCAGTTCCTCGTGCCCACCTGGGGGAGGCCCGCGGCCGGCGTCCTGATCCACGCCTCGGCCACGGCGTCCCTGCTCCGCGAGGGGCGCGGCGGCGGTCTCGTCCGGTCGCCTCCCCCGCTCGCCCTCGTGCTCGCCTGTCTGGCCTTCGCGGCCCTGGCCCAGGCCGGCCGCGAACGCGCCGGCCGGCTCCGGCTGACCCACTTCCTGACCCTGGGCGTCGCCCTGGCGGGCGCGGGCTCCGCCGCCGTCCTGCTCGTCGGGGCCCGCCTGCCCCTGGTCACGCTCGCCGGCGCCTTCGGGGCCTCCGCCCTCCTCCGCGAGGCCGCCGAATCCGCCCTCGCCCAGCGGGACACCGGACGCCTGCTGAAGCGGCTGCTGACCGAAGAGCCCACCGGAGGGCGCGCGGACGGAGCGCCCGCGGAGAGATCCCGACCGACCGGCGCCACCGGCCGCCTGGAGCTCGTCCGGGAGATCCAGGAGCGGGTGATCCGCGACCGGAACCTGCGCCGGGCCCTGCTGGACTCCCTCGAGGACGGGGTCATCCGGTGGGACGCCGACGGCCGGGTCGCGCTGGCCAACGCCGCCGCCGCCGCGCTCTGGGGCGACGAGCCGCCCGCGCTGGAGCGGGCTCTCGCCACGGCGGCCGGGGACGGGGGGGCTCCCGGAGCCGCCTCCGGGACCGACGGCGCCCTGGTGCGCCGCGGCGGCCGGGAGCTGCGGCTGCTGACGAGCCCCCTCGAGCGGGGCGGAACCCTCGGGGTGCTCCGCGACGTCACCGCCGAGCGGGAGCTGGAGAGCCGGCGCCGGGAGATGCAGCGAATGGTCTCCCACGAGCTCAAGACGCCGCTCGCCTCGATCGCCAGCTTCGGCGGCATGCTGGAGCGCTACGAGCTTTCCGGCGAGGAGCTCGCCCGGGTCGCCGGCCTGATCCGGGGCGAGTCGGAGCGGCTGCTCCGGATGGTCACCACCTTCCTCGACCTGGAGCGCATCGGCAGCGGCCGCTGGAGTGGTGAGCGCGAGCCGGTCGACCTGGCGGACCTGGCCCGGGAGCGGATCGAGGTCCTGCGCGCCGCCGCCGCCGAACGCCGCGTCGAGATCGCCCTGGAGCGGGGCGGCGAGTGCCGCGTGTCCGGGGACCGGGAGCTCCTCGGACGGGTGATCGACAACCTGGTGGGCAACGCCGTCAAGTACTCCCCTCCGGGGGGCCGGGTCCAGGTGCGGGTCTGCCGGCGCATGTCAGATCCGGCAGCCGAGGTGGAGCTCGCGGTGACCGACCGGGGTCCCGGTATCCCGCCGGAGGCCCGGGAACACCTGTTCGAACGGTTCTACCGGGTGCCGCGAGCACGGCCGGCGAGCGCTTCTCCGGAGCGGGGGGAGGACGCGGAGCCCTCCGGCTCCGGGCTCGGCCTCGCCCTGGTGCGGGAGATCGCAGAGTGGCACGGGGGTTGCGTGCTCGTGCACAGTGAGGCCGGGCGGGGAAGCGTCTTCACGGTGCGGATTCCGCCGTTCGTCCCGCCGTCCCGCCCGGCCCGCTCGATGGAGAAACCGAACGGAGGAGAGACCGCGTGACCAGGGTCCTCGTGGCGGACGACGACCTCGCCCTGCGCGAGATGATGCGTCTGGCCCTGTCCAAGGAGGGCTACGAGGTGACCGCCGCGGGAGATGCCGCGGCCGTCGATCGGGCGCTCGACGACGGAGCCTTCGACCTGGTGGTGAGCGACATCTACCTGGGGGACGGGACCGCCCTCGACCTCCTCGCCCGCGTCCGGGAGACCCATCCGGACGCTCCGATCATCCTGATCACGGCCCAGGGCACGGTGGAGACCGTCGCCGCCGCCCGGGAGGCCGGGGTGTTCGACTACCTGGCCAAGCCGTTCCAGATCGACACCCTGGTCGAACGGATCGAGGCCGCCCTCGCCGGCGCCGGCGCCCGCGAGGACACCGCGCCGGCCCCGGCCGGGCCGGAATCGATGATCATCGGCAGCGATCCGGCCACCGTGGAGGTCTACAAGGCGGTGGCGCGGGTCGCGCCGCTCCCGGTGCCGGTGCTCCTGTCCGGGGAGACCGGCACCGGCAAGGAGCTGGTGGCCCGCGCCCTCCACCGCTTCGGCCGGCGCCCGGACGGCCCCTGGGTCGCGGTCAACTGCGGCGCCATCCCCGAAAGCCTCCTGGAGAGCGAGCTCTTCGGCCACAAGAAGGGAGCGTTCACCGGCGCCGTCCGCGATCACCGGGGAGCGATCGAATCCGCCCGGGGCGGCACTCTGCTGCTCGACGAGGTGGGCGAGCTGCCGCTCATGCTCCAGGTCAAGCTCCTGCGCTTCCTCCAGGAGGGGGAGATCCGGCCGGTCGGCGGCGAACGGAGCGTCGAGGTGCCGGTGCGGGTGGTGGCCGCCACCCACAAGAACCTGCGCCGGGAGGTCGGGGAAGGCCGGTTCCGGGAGGACTTCTTCTACCGCCTGGCCGCCTACGAGATCGTCCTGCCACCCCTGCGCGAGCGCCCCGGCGACATCCCGGCCCTGATCGAGCACTTCCGGCGCCGCTACCGGGAGCGCTTCGGCCTGCGGCGCGCCGACCCCCCGAGCTCCGAGGCCCTCGAGCTCCTGGCCTCCCGGCCCTGGCCCGGGAACGTGCGGCAGCTCGAGAACCTGGTCCAGCGCGCCCTGGTCGACCTGGGCGGCCTGGCCGACGGCGAGGGCCTGCGCAGGATCCTGGACGAGATGGACCGGGACGAGGAGGCGGGGACCGCCGAGTCGGCCCGTGCCGCCGGACCGGACCGGCCGGCCGTGGGGGACCCGCTCACCCTGGAAGAGCTGGAGCGCCTTCACATCGAGGCGGTCCTGCGCCACACGGCCGGCAACAGGACCCGGGCCGCGGAGATCCTGGGCATCGAGCGCAAGTCCCTGTACCGCAAGGCGCAGCGGCTCGGCGTCTCGCTCGATCCGGCCCCGCCCGAAGACCACTGAGGAGAGATCGAGATGAAGCACAACACGCGCCGCCGGATCGTCCGGACCCTCGCCCTGGCGTCCCTGACGCTCTCCGTGTGCGGCCACCCGCCGCCGGGATGGGCCGCCACCTCCTCCGCGATCGATCGGCCCTGGGGCGACCCCGTGGTCTACGAGGTGACCGAGGTCGACGGCAAGCTGGTCCGGCTGCTGGGAGAGGATGCCTCGAGGGAGGAGCGCGTGGCCGCCGGGGAGAGCCTCGCCGGAGGAGCCGAGCTCCGGACCGGCTGGTTCTCGTCCGCGGACCTGACCGTGCCCCCCGCCGAGGCCCGCTTCCACCTGGACG
>JASFUJ010000279.1:0-5411 GCA_050050355.1 Acidobacteriota bacterium | reverse complement strand
CACGTCCGAGCGGAGCTGGGCCGCGGAGAGGTCGTGCAACGGCTGGAACCGGCGCACGCTCCACTCCTCGCGCCAGCGCCTGAGCCGATCGGCGTCCGCCGGGACGGCGGGTCGCAGCCTGACGTGGGTCCGCGGGGATCGCTCCGGAGTCGCCACGTTCCGATTGTAGCCGGGACCGCCCTCAGGCGGGCCGCAGACGCCCCGTGCCGCCGATCCGGCCGAACGCCGAGCCGAGGGAGAGGAAGAACATGTAGGTGTATCCCTGGAGGAAGAGCCACAGGAACGGCAGCGACAGGTACATCTCCCAGCGCACGGCGAGCACCGTGGCGGCCACGAAGTAGAGGGCGAAGAGACCCTCGGCGACCCAGGAGAGGTTCTTGACCGCCCGGTAGCGCGGAGCCCGGGGACCGTCGCGGTCGACCGGCCGGCCACGCCCATCCTCGCCGGCGTTCCCGCTCCGTTCCTCGAGCCGGTCTTCGATCCGGTACTTGGGCGTGCGCACGAACGTCCCTCCCATGCGCCACAGGCCGCCGAGAGCGGCTCGGGCGTTCGAGATCGACAGCCCGATGCCCAGACCCATCAGCGCCGGCAGGTGCCACAGCCGCCGGCGCCAGTCGACTCCGAGGGCCGCCTGGCTGGCCACGTAGAAGATCAGGACCGAGACGGTCGCTCCCAGAAAGAGGGGGAGGTCGATCATCAGGATCTCGCCGAGGCCGCTGTCCTGGCGCGCCACCATGGCCGGAAAGACCAGGATCGACAGCAGCACCATCAGCGGGTAGGTCATGTTGTTGGTCAGGTGGACGAACGCCTCCACCTTGACCCGGAACGGCAGCGGCGCACGCAGGATCGTGGCCAGGAGCTTGCGACCGGTCTGGATCGATCCCCGCGCCCACCGGTGCTGCTGGCTCTTGAAGCCGTCGGCGTCCACCGGCAGCTCCGACGGCACGCCGAGATCCGGCAGGTAGAGGAACCGCCAGCCGGCGAGCTGGGCCCGGTAGGAGAGGTCCAGGTCCTCGGTCAGCGTGTCGTGATCCCACCCGCCGGCGTCCTCGATCGCCTCGCGCCGCCAGATCCCCGCGGTGCCGTTGAAGTTGAAGAAGCAGCCTCCACGGTGGCGGGCGGTGTGCTCGATGGCGAAGTGACCGTCGAGGAGCATGGCCTGGATGCGGGTGAGCAGCGAGTACCTCCGGTTGAGGTGCTGCCAGCGGGCCTGGACCATCCCGAGGCCGGGGTCCTGAAAATGGGGCACGGTCCGGCGCAGGAAGTCGGGAGGGGGCACGAAGTCGGCGTCGAAGACCGCGAGCAGCTCGCCGCCGGCGCTGCCGGTGCCGGCCTCCAGGGCGCCGGCCTTGAACCCGGTCCTGTCGGTCCGGTGCAGGTGCTCGATCCGGACCCCCCGCTCCCGGTGACGCCGCACCGCGTCGGCGACCACCCGGCGGGTCTCGTCGGTGGAGTCGTCGAGCACCTGGATCTCCAGCCGATCCGCCGGATAGTCCAGGCGGCAGACGGCGTCGATCAACCGCTCGGCGACGTACAGCTCGTTGTAGAGTGGAAGCTGGACCGTGACCACCGGCCATTCGGGCGGGTCGGGCGGGGTGGGGACCTCCCGCCCCCGGGTGCGCAGCCACACCCACACCAGGTGCAGACGGTGCAGCCCGTAGAGGGCGAGCACACCGAGGACGAGGTAATAGATTGCGAGCAGAGCCGTCGTCAGAAACGAGGCGGCGATCTCCATGGCGTTTCCTCCGGACGATCCTTCCCGCCGCCGCGGTCCTCGCGGCGATTCAGGGAGCCCTCACGGGCGCGTCCCGCGCCGGCACGCCGAGCACCGCCCCGCTGCTGCCCCTGCTCGTGATCCTGGCGTTCGGAGTGCTGGCGGTTGCGGATCGGATGCTGGCACGTCGAGCCTCTTCCGATCTTACTAGTGATGGAGTCAGAACTGCACCGGACGACGGCGCGACGGATCGCTCCGTCGACGCGACCGTGCTCGGTGTGGCGCTGGTGTTGCGCCTCCTGGCACTGCCGATGGCACCGGTCCTGTCCAACGACGTCTATCGCTACGTGTGGGACGGCGAAGCGGTTCTCTCCGGCGCCAACCCGTACCGCCTGGCGCCGGAGGCCCCGGAGCTGGCACCGCTCCGGGCCCGGGCCGGCGAGATCTGGGACCGCATGCACCACAAGGACGTGCCGACCGTCTACCCGCCGCTCGCCCTGGGGCTGTTCACGCTCGCCGCGGCCACGCCGTTCCCGGTGGCGGCGCTCGGCGTCCTGCTGACGTCGGCGGACCTCGTCCTGTGTGCCCTGCTGCTGGCGCTGGCGCGGGAGATCGGGGTCCCCCCCCGGAGGACGATCTGGTACGCCTGGAGCCCGCTCGCGGTGGTGGAGACCGCCGGTCAGCATCACGTCGACGCCCTGGCGGTGACGGCCGCGGTGGCGGCGGTGCTGCTGGTGGTGCGGGCCCGGCGCCGAGCTCAACCAGCCGACGGCGGCCGGGCGCGCGGCTCCTCCCCGGCGGCCATCGGCGCCGGAGCCGCGGCCGCGGCCGGCGCCCTGGCCAAGCTCGGGCCGGTGCTCGCGCTCCCCATGTGGGCGCGCCAGAGCCGGCGCCCCTGGACGCTCCTGGCGGTCGCCGGCCTGCTCCTCGCGGCGGGCTTCCTGCCGGTGGCCGCCGCCGTGGGGGTGCCGCCTGGGCTGCTCACCTACGGGGTGACCTGGGAGTTCAACGGCCCCCTGTTCGAGCCCCTGTGGCGGGGGCTCGACGCGGTGGCCGCCGACGACTGGGTCAAGGGGCGGCTGGAGGACCTGAAGACCCTCACCGGCGAGCACGCCTTCTGGAACCGGTTCTACCCGTACGCGTATCCGCAGCTTCTCGCCAAGGTCCTGCTCGCTCCACTGCTGGCCGGGGCGCTGCTCCTCTCGCTCGTCTCGCGGCGCCCGGTGGCCGGCACGGGCAAGCTCTTCGGCCGGGCGCTCCTGGTCTCGGCCACGGTCTATCCCTGGTACCTGCTCTGGGTCCTGCCGTGGGCGGCCCTCGCCCGCCATCGCGGCTGGCTCCTGGCCGCCGCGCTCTCGCCCCTGGCCTACCTGCCCGGTCTGCTCGAGCCGCTCGGGGCGGGGTCTCCCGAGCTCTTCCCCTGGTTCTGGGCGGCGGTCTGGGGTCCGCCGGCCGTGGCGGCCCTGGTCTCTCCCCGGTGGCGGCGATGGTCTACCGGCTGACGGTCGCCTACCGCGGCGCGGCCTACGCCGGCTGGCAGCGCCAGGACAACGCCCTGGCGGTGCAGCAGGTGCTCGAGCGGGCGCTGGCGCGGCTGCTGGCGCCCCGACCGGCGGAAGATCCCGCGGAAGATTCCCCGCAGGACCGGCCGGTCGTGGTCTCGGCGGCGAGCCGGACCGACGCCGGAGTCCACGCCCGGGGGCAGGTGGTGCACCTGGCGCGCCCGGCGGAGCCGGCGGCCTCGGTCTCCTTGCGCGGGCTGGTGCTGGGGACGAACACCCACCTGCCGGAGGACGTGCGGGTGATGGCGGCGGCGCGGGTGCCGGACGGGTTCCACGCCCGCAAGTGCGCGGCCGGCAAGGAGTACTCGTACCGGTTGACGCGGGCCGAGGTGGTGTCGCCGCTCGACGCGCCGACCACGGTGCGGGTCGGGCGCCGGTGGGGCCGGGAGCTCGATCTCTCCGCCCTGGCCGAGGCGTCGAAGGCGCTGGTGGGGCGGCACGATTTCTCGGCGTTCGCCATCGCCGGAGGGGCCCACACGCAGCCGTTCCGGACCGTGCGCTCGGCGGTCTGGGAGGAGGACGGAGAGGAGCTGCGGTTCCGGGTGGTGGGGGACGGCTTCCTGCGGGGGATGGTACGGGGGCTGGTGGGGACGCTGCTCGAGGTGGCGTCGGGACGGCGGAGCGTGGCGGGGTTCGCGGAGCTGCTCCGGGGCGCGCGGCGCAGCGAGGCGGGGCCGACGGCCCCGGCGCACGGGCTGGTGCTGGAGCGGGTGGTCTACGGGGAGGAGTGGGCGGCGCTGGAGGCGTGGCCCCGGGGCGGGGATGGCGGCTGAGGGGATGGCTTCGCCGCAGGGCTCGCCGGGAGCGGGTCGGGAGGCCCCGGCTCCGGACGGCGCGCGTCGAAGGGGGGTTGAGCGGGCAACGCGCGCCTCGGCTCGGGCTGCGCCGGCTCCGGACGGCGGTTCCGCGTGGTCGTGAGCGCGTCCCTCGACGCCCTCCACCGGGGCCTCCCGACCCGCTCCACCCACCACCGGTCGTCGCCGTACCCGGCCGGGGCAGAGCCCGGCCGCTTCAGGGGAGGGGGTCCGATGGTGACCGGCCGGACCGAAGCGGCCGGCCTCCGCGCCGGCCGCACCGGGGGCCGCAGGCCCCCCACCCCAAGGGCAACCCTCCGGAAGCCCGAGGAGGGAGGGGGGAAGAGGGTCGGGGAGTTGGGGGGCGATCCAGTGACCCGGCGATCCGGAGAAACCGGATCGGATACACTCCCCCGCGATCATGGGCATCGATCTTCGCGAGCTGGCCGAGCCGGGCTCGCCGGAGGAGCTTCTCGTCCGGCGCCTGGATTTCGAGCGTCTTCCCCGGCACCTGGCCGTCATCATGGACGGCAACGGACGGTGGGCCGCACGGCGGGGGCTGCCGCGCGTCGAGGGGCACCGGGCCGGGGTCAAGGCGGTGCGCGAGACGGTGGAGACGGCGGCGCGGCTGGGGATCGAGGTCCTGACCCTGTACGCGTTCTCGGTCGAGAACTGGAAGCGCCCGCGGGCGGAGATCTGGGCCCTGATGAACCTGCTCAAGGAGTACGTGCGCCGGGAGCTCTCGTCCCTGGTGGAGAACGGGATCCGGGCCCGGCCGATCGGCCGGTGGCGGGAGCTCGATCCGTCGGTGGTCCGGGAGCTGGAGCGGGCGGTCGAACGGACGGCCGGCGGCGAGAGGATGACCCTGAACATCGCCCTCAACTACTCCGGCCGGAGCGAGATCGTGGACGCGTGCCGCAGGATCGTCTCCGAGTGGGCCGGCGGCAAGCGCGCCGACATCGACCAGGAGACCATCGGCCGGTACCTGTGCACCGCCGGCCTGCCGGACCCGGACCTGCTCATCCGGACCTCCGGCGAGCAGCGGGTGTCCAACTTCCTCCTCTGGCAGATCGCCTACTCCGAGATCCGGGTGACCGAGACCCTGTGGCCCGACTTCGGCCGCCGGGAGCTCTACGAGGCCATCCTCGACTATCAGGGCCGGGAACGGCGGTTCGGCGGGCTCGGATCCGGCTCCGGGACCCGTCCGGAGTCCGCCCCGGACGCGACCGATCGAACCGAAACGGGGACCTGAGCCGTGCAGCGCCTCGCCACCGCGGCCGTGCTGTCGGTCCTCGCCGTCGCGGCCGTCCTCTACCTGCCGAGCGTCTGGTTCTTCATCCT
>JASFUJ010000278.1:0-5428 GCA_050050355.1 Acidobacteriota bacterium | reverse complement strand
CGCCTTGACCGGCCTCTGCACCAGCAGCACGAGCACCGCCGTGACCACCGCCACCAGCACCTTGTCCCCGTGCTCGGCCCAGAACCCCGGGTCGGCGGCGGCCTCCTGCTGGGCGGACAGGCACGAAGCCCACGCCAACGTGCAGATCAGCCAGGCCTTCCAGAGAGCCGCGCTCCCGCCGGCTCTCCTCGAGGCCCGCGCACCCACTCGCCGGGGCCGGGGCGAAAGTCGAGCCTTCATCGGCATTCCGCCCGATATTGAACCACACGCCGAAGATGATGACTCGATGCCGGCAGGCTTCCGGACTCAGTCCGGGCTGATCCGGGCGATGTGGTGCTTCTCGAGTTGGTGGGAGACGACGGCCCAGGAGACCCCGAACTCGGCGGCGATCTCGTCCACCCACTGGTAACCGACCACGTCCGCCGGGGCTCGGGAACGCAGGGCATCCGAGGGAAGCAGAAGCTCCGCCGCGAAGGCGCGGTTGCGTTGCTGCCGATGGGTTCCAGCCCGGGTCACGATCGAGGGCTCGGTCCCCTCGGACGCCAAGTACTCGAACAGCTCGCGGCAGAAGGCGAACCGCCTCGCCTCGGGAGCGGTCGCTCGGACTCCGAACCCCGGCCGCTGCCGATCATCCAGGGCCACCACGCCGTCGACGGCCACGACGCCCCGGATCGCCCGGACCTCCCGCTCCAGAACCGAGCCCTCGACACGGAACGCGGCGCCGAGCGACTCGAACGTAGAGAGTGGATCACCGTTCAAGCTCAGGGCTGCACGCAGAGAACGCGCGGCCTCGTAGCCCTGTCGCCAGGGCAGGTGCTCGGTGGAGCGCAGGGGATCGACCTCCTCGCGCAGGTCCCTGAGCCGATCGAGCGAGGGATGACGTCCGGAGAGCTCGTCGAGGGCCGTCCCGAGCGCCGTCGCCTCGGCGGCCAGGATCGACGGATCCGCCGCGGAAAAGAGCTCGTCGTGCAACGCCTCGGGGATCCGCGCGGCAACCTCGACGATCTGGTCGGCCTGCTCGTCGTCGATCCGAAACGGGTCCAGGCCGAGGGTCCCCGCCAGGCGGCAGAAGCTCTCCTCGTCGGAGCTCATGCCACGGATCGCATTCCACTCCTCGTGGAGCAGCGTCTCGTGGATTCCCTCGTCCTCGAGCCTCCCGACGACAGCCTCCACGAACTGGATCAGGCGCTCCTCCAAGCAGTCGCGACTCACATGGGCCACACCATCGCCTACGAACTCGAGGGGGCGATGGAAGAACTCCTTGGCGTTCCACGACAAGCGCAGCGTCTCTCCCATCGGCTCGAACGACAGGGCCGGAAGGGCGAATCCTTCGCTCGCAGCCGTCAGGCAATGGCGCGCTTCGTATCCGTTCCGAGCCGGGGCTCGGGGTGAACGCACCTCGTACAGCAGGCGCCACCAGTTCGATGCGATCCATTCGGCAATCGGGTACAACGGAACATAGACGCTGTTCCGTACCCCTCGGGTCCGGAGATCGAGAACCCGCGTCACCACGTCCTCCCCGGCCGTGACGGTCAAGCGCGACCAGGTGGCCCGCAGCTCCTCGCCACGGGCCCCGCCGGGGTCTTCCCACTCGAAGTCGAGCGCGAGATCAGCCATACAGCTCGTCCAGCGTCGGAGGTTCTTCACCGGGCTCCAGGGGGTAGCCCTTGTACTCGCCGAGCCCTCGGTTGACCAATCGCCCTTCGTACACGGCGTTCCCCTGCTTGAACCAGACGTACCGGGGGAACCCTCCCTCGCGGAGCTCGCTCACGGCGCCGCAACGGATCGCCTCCCGCAACCAGGATTCGACTCTCGCACGGTCGCGAGTCAGCTCACGAGGACAGCGCGAGGCGTCGGCCCGTGGCCGGGGCTGTCCCGCGAACGAAGGCATGTCCTTGTGCTCCGGACTGCCGATGTAGCGCACCCGCTTCGCCAGTTTCTCCAGGGCGGTCCGATCTTGACGCGAGGTCGCGAGTCGTCTGAGCAAGGGCCTTTTTCTGCGAGGAGCGCGCATGGAGGTAACCGCCGGTCGATCGATAGGAGCTCCAGGCCATTGTACGCCAGGAGATCCGGGGACAGCCCGATCTCGGTGGCAACTCCGCTCCGAGGGCCCGAGACGACGGAGCTCGGGGTGGATCGGCCGACCTCGTCGAGGACGCTTCTTCGGTCCCGCGACCCTGATAGGGTTTCCGCAAACCCCGGAGCTCCCATGCCGACATCCCATCCCCCGCCCGACCCCTCCTCGCCCGTGGGGCAACTGCTCCTCGGCATCGACCAGGCGTGGCACTCGAAGTCGTGGCACGGGTCCACGCTGCGGGGCGCGCTCTCCCGGGTGACGCCGGAGATGGCCGCCTGGCGGCCCGGCCCGAGTCGAGATTCGGACCGGCCCAACATCTGGGAGATCGCGGTCCACTGCGCCTACTGGAAGCACATCGTCCTGCGGCGGATCGCCCGCGAGGCGCCGGAGCCGTTCCCCGAAGCCGGGAGCGACTGGTTTCCCCGGCCCACCGGCCCCGATGGTTCGGTCGGCCACAAGGCCTGGAAGGCGGACCTGGAGCTCCTGGGCGGGATCCACCGGCAGCTCCGTGCCGCGGTGGCCGCCCTGGCTCCGGAAGACCTGGTCACCTATCCCGGCACGACCACGACACGGGTCGACGACCTGGTGCGAGGCATCGCGTTCCACGACGTCCATCACGGCGGCCAGGTTCAGGTGCTCAAGAAGCTCTGGGGGGTGCGGTAGGCACGGCGGCCGGGCTCCAGGGGGGCCGACGGTCGGGGCGGAGCTGACGCCGGGGAGAAGGAGCCGAGCCCGCCGGGGAGGGCGGAGAAGAACCCGAGGGGCCGGCCAGCTCCGGCCGGGGCCGGCCCCTCGGGGGAATCGGTGGGTGATCAGTTGCCGGCGCCACCGTTGGCGATGCAACCGGCGAGGCACTCGATCAGCTTGGCGTACTCCCGCATCAACTGGGCGGCCGCCTGACCGCTGGCCTTCACCGTGATGGAGGTCTTCACGCCCGGCGGAGTGGTCTGGACCTCCACGGTCACCTCGACCTCCACGCCCTCCGGGATGTTGTCGAGGAAGGTGTCGGCGCAGTCCGCCGCGCACTCTCCGACGTTCTGGAGCCATTCGAGGATGTCGTCGAACCAGCCGGTGAAGAAGTCGGTGATGGCTTCGACGATGCCGTCCCAGGGCCACCCCAGCTCACGCGGCGCGAGGACGCCGGTGCCGGCCAGGTCCCCGTTCGGCTGAACGGGCGCCGGGGCCGGCTGGCCGTCGGCCGTGCGGGTGGAGAAGTTCTCGATCTCGCTGACGAAGAGCGATCCGTCGTTGGTGTTCCCGACGACCCGACGGCCGGTGCCGCCGGACAGGCTCGCGGTCGGGGTCTGGAAGGAGACGAACTCCGTGTCCAGGTCCCCGTCCGGGGCCAGGGTCACCTTCAGGAACTGGGTGTTGTCGGGGGCCTGCGCGAGCCAGGAGTCCAGCAGGACGCCGTCGGAGCCGAAGGCGCCGTAGGCGGCGCGGGTGCCGGCGGCGAGCTCACCGCCGAAGTAGGCGGCGTCCGCGGTGGCTTCGACCGTGGTCCCCTGGATCGTGAGCTGGTCGACGAAGGCGGTGTATGCGGTCTGCAGCTCCGGGGTGCCGTCGTTGTACACCAGGGCGCTACGGGCGCTCTGCGCCGCGACCGGTGAGGCCACGGTCAGGGCGAGGGCCAGGAGGGCCAGGATCAGGTTGAGCTTCTTCATGGAACTGTCCTTTCGATACCGGGACCGGCGCGTCGCGTCCGGCCCGTCGGGAACCCGGCACCCCGCGGGTGCCGGAGGAAAAAAACCCATGACCGCTCCTGGACTCCGTTCCCGGGTCCCCGGCCGGCACGGGTTTCGACGAAACTCCGGCCGAGGCCGATCGTGGCCCGGGACGGTAGCTTGCTCCATCGGATCAGGGAAAAGTTTGATCCGAAACCTCGCGACTTCGTAGAGATCTTTGTCTCTTTAGTGCTCCCGCGTCCCGATCCGTGACGGCCGCCGGTTGACTCCCCGGGTGGGCTGTGCTCGGATGGGCGGGTCTGTGCCCTTCAACGAATCCAACCGCTCGCAGATCGTCGTCGCCGCCGGACCGAGGGCCGCAGAGGAGACGGTGTTCGCCTGGCTGGCGGAGCTCCTGGCCGGCGTCGCGGGCGTGGATCGGCTGGAGCTCCTCGCGCAGCCGGTCCGGGTCGTGGTGCCGTCGCGGAGCCTGCGGCTGCACCTCTCGGCGGAGATCGTGCGGCGCCGCGGAGCGGTGGCCGGAGTCGTGGTGCAGACGCTCCACGCGCTGGCGGCGGAGGCCGTGGAGCGGGCCGGGGAGCCGGCCTCCCGGCACCGGGACGGCGGCGATGCTCTGCTGGAGGTCCTGGTCCGGCGGTTCGGGCGGGAGCTGCCGGCGCTGGCGGAGGGCCTGGAGGAGCTGGCGGACGGCTACGGGGCGGTGGCGGCGACGGTGCGGGATTTCCTGGACGCCGGGCTGGAGCCGGAGCTGGCCGACGCGGTGTCGGAGGCGGCGGGCTCCGGCGGACGACCGGGCGGTCCGTCCGACGAATCCGGCCGGCCCGTGGGCACCCGGGCGGAACGGGAGCGGGCGGAGGCGGTCGTCCGGCTCGCGGACGCGGTGGAACGGAGCCTGCGGACCATGGAGCTGGGGCGGGCATCCACGCTGCTGCGGCGGGCGGAGGAGCTCCTCGCGGTCCGGCCGGAGCTGCTCCCCGCCCGGGCGATCCTGGTCCACGGCTTCGCCGACGCCACCGGGGTGGCGACGGAGCTGCTGGAGACCCTGCTTCGAGGGCGGAACGCGACGCTGATCCTGGACCGCCCGCCGGTGCCCACCGCGGACGGCGCCCCGCCCGGAGCCCCCTCCGAGAACCGGGCTTCGGAGACCCGGACCTCGGCCGCCCGGGAGGAGGCGTTCTCCCGGCGGTTCCTGGAGCGCCTGTCCGGGGTCGCGGAGGTGGTGGACGCGCCGGCGCCGGCGCCCGGTTCCGGCCGCTTCCACACCCTCGCCGGTCCGGGGGCGGACGCGGAGGTCCGGCAGGTGGCCCGCCGGGTGCGCCGGCTGCTGGACCGCGCGGAGGATCCGCCCGCGCCCGAGCGGATCGGCGTGGTGGTGCGGATGCTGTCGCACGATCAGCCTTACGGAGCCGCGATCCGGCGCCACTTCGGCAGGCTGGGGATTCCCCTCTCCGGGGTCGGCGCCGACGGACCGCTGCTGCCGGAGGGGCGCCGGACCCGGGCGCTGACGGAGCTGTTGCGGCGCCGCGACGCGGTGACCACCGACCGCTGGCTGGACGCCCGCCCGGACGCCGCCGGATCCGAGCTCTTCGAGCTCCGCCTCGCCCTCCACACCCTGGGCGCCGCCCGGCTGCGGGACGTGGCCGCGCTCGATCCGGGACGGATCATG
>JASFUJ010000277.1:0-5431 GCA_050050355.1 Acidobacteriota bacterium | reverse complement strand
GCGGGGGGACGAGCCCCCCGCCTACACGGGGTGTCGGGCGCGGGGGGGCGAGCCTTCCGCGGACGCGGCAGGTCAGGCCGTGGGGTGCGGGTGGGCTCGGGGGTCACCATTCGGCGTACGCTTCTCCGTCGAGGCTGGTGCGGTCGGAGCCGGAGTAGACGTCGATGATCCCGGGCTCGCCGGTCTCCGGCAGGTCGGTCTCGGCGGGCTCGTAGCCCGGCTCGAACTCCTCGTACTCCACCTGCCAGGTCTGGTTGGAGTTGGTGATCGGGTCGACCGGGACGTCGCGCAGGTACTCGTCCTCGACCAGGGCGTCCAGGCTCGGCGGGTAGTGGCCCTTGTCGGCGTAGAACTGGTTGATCGAGCTCCGCAGAGCCCGGAGGTTGGTCTTGAGCACCGCCTCTTCGGCGCGCCGGGGGGCGTCCTTGAGGCGGGGGATGACGATCGCCGCCAGGATCCCGATGATCGCGATGACGACGATCAGCTCGATGAGGGTGAAACCCGCCTGGCCTCCCCGGTGCTTCCGGGGCGCGGCGGTCGGGCCGGCGCTGGGGTTCGCGGTCATGGTCGGGCTCCTCGGAGTCGGCGCATCATGCGGGCTCACCACTCGGAATCACCATTCGGAATAGGGGATCCCGTTGAGGCCGGTCCCCTCCGACAGGGAGTGGACGTCGTAGACGTTCTCCCCGCCCCAGGAGGACGATTCCGGGTCGTCCTGGTAGCTGCGCTTGCCCCACTCCGCCTCGCCGGTCATCGGATCGACCGGGATGCGGCGCAGGAAGCGGACCTTCTTGTCCACCTGGCCGATGACGTCGACCCCCTCGACCAGGATCTCCAGCTCCGACGGGTAGCCGTCGGTCCCCAGGTCGACCGGGATGAGCCCGGCGTCGCTGTAGCGCTTGTACTCGTCGATGGCGTAGCGCATGTCGCGCAGGGCGTCCCGGAGCTGGACCTCCTTGGCCCGCTTGAACGACTGGTGGGCGATCGGGACGGTGGCGGCGGCGAGGATCGCCAGGATCGCCGCCACCATCACCATCTCGGCGATCGTGAAGCCCCGTTCGCCCGGGCGTCGTCCGTGCACGGTCTGGGTCATCGAATCTGCTTCGGCTTTCTCTCGTCGGCCGCCGGGCGCTCCGGGCCCGGAACGCCCGGCCCGGTCGGAGCCTCGGGCGAGCTCTCGCCGGAGACCTCCACCGTGGCGGTCTCGGTGTTCAGGGCGAGCTGGGATCGTCCGGCGTCCAGGGCCTTCGCCCGCTCGAAGGCGAGCCCGGCCCGTCCCGGTCCGACGGCGCGGAACACGACCCGGACGAGCGGGCCGGAGCCGGCCACGCCCGGCTCGGCGCCCAGGCGGCTGGCGCCGATCACCAGGCGGCCCGGGGTCGAGGCGTCGGTGAGCAGCTCGGTGCCCTCCCCCGGCGCCAGGAAGTCCCCCGCCTCCACGCTCTCGACCGCCAGCACCTCGGGATCGAAGCGCACGGTCACCGGCAGGTGGGAGACAGGGGTCAGGGCCCGCGCCTCCAGGGTGATCTCGAAGGTGTCCCCCGGGCTCACCGCGAGCGAGGCGGGGACCATGCGCAGCTCCACGTCGCTGGCGGTGGAGAGGGGCGAGCTGGTGACCGCCGCGAAGCGGCCGAAGGCCGCCGCCTCCTCCAGGTTGAGCGAGGCGAGCTGCGCGGCGTCGTCCACCAGGCCGTCGACGGTGGCGGCCACCTCGGGGTCGGTCTCGAACGGGAGCTCCTCGCCGGCGTCGGCCACCGGGGGCTCGTTCTCCTCCACCGGCTGGAGCGTCCGGGGCGACTCTCCTGGGGACAGGCCCGGGACCAGCTCCTGGCCCGGGGGCGCCTCCTGCTCCTGCTGCTGATCCTGGTCGTTGTTCTCCCGCAGGCCGCGCGGCAGGGACTGCAGCCGTTCACGGATGCGGCGGCGGATCTCCTCCGGGCTGGTCTGGTCCGGGCCGTCGAACGGACCCTCGACGTCGGACTCGACCCGCGGGCTGCCGCCCCGGAAGGTGATGTTCTGCTCGGTGCCGACCCAGATCGGCAGCAGATCCTCCTCGGTGATGTCGGGCAGCCGCACGATGTGGGGCGTGAGCGTCAGGATCACGTCGGTGCGCCGGTTGTCGGTGGTGTTCTTCGAGAACAGGCGGCCGAGCACCGGGATGTCCGACAGGCCGGGGACCCCGGAGTCGCTGAACGAGTTGTCCTGGCGGATCAGGCCGGCGAGGAAGTTGGTCTCGCCGTCCTTGAGCCGGATCGTCGACTCGATCGTGCGCGTGCCGATGATCGGCTGCGCGGCCTGCCCGCCCCCGCCCGAGACCTGTCCGGAGACCTGGGAGACCTCGACCGTCAGGTTGAGGGTGACCTCCTTGTTGTGGTGCACCCGGGGCTCGATGTTGATGGTGATGCCCACGTCCTGGTACTGGAACGAGGTGATCGGCACGATGCTGCCGCCCACGGTGTTGGCGGTGTTGAAGCTGGTCACCGGGATCGGCACCCGGTCGCCGATCACCAGCCGGGCCTTCTCGCCCTCGCTGATCCGCAGCCGCGGCTGGGCCAGGAGCTGGGCGTCGGTGTTGTTCTTGACGAACGTGTAGACGAAGTTGGGGATCGTCAGCGTCCAGTTGTTCTCGTTCAGCGCCTCGATGTCCGAGAGCCGCAGGGCGTTGTCCTCCCCCCCCGTGTCGAGGGTCTGGGTGATCGAGAACGGCTGGAGCTCGACGCCCAGGTCGCGCAGCTTGTTGGTGGAGAGCTGCAGCAGCTCCACGTCGACCACCACCTCGGCCTTGGCCTTGTCGACGGTCTCGATGATCTTCTCCGCCACCTTCACCTTGTCGGCGGTGTCGCGCAGCAGGATCGCGTTGAGCTGCTCGTTCATGGCGATCTGCTTGGCGCCGATCAGGCTGCGCAGGATGGTCATGGCGTCCTTGACGTCGGCGTTCGACAGGAAGAACGCCTGGATCACCAGGTCCTCGTAGTTGCGCCGGTTCTGCGGCGTGTCGGCGGCGATGATGATGGTCTGCGGGTCGAGCACCTTGTAGAAGTGCCCCGCCGCCCGCATGAGGATCTCGAGGGCGTCCTGGGCGGTGACCTCCCGCAGCACGATCGGGATGTCCAGGTCCTTGAGGTTCGGGTCGAACAGGATGTTGATCCCGAACGCCTTGCCCAGGGCCCGGTAGATCATCTTGATCGGCGTGGGCTCCGGGAACTCGAGCGAGATCGGCTCGTCCGAGCGGGGGTTGAGGAGGGGCGGCTGGGGACGGATCCCCCGCGCCCGGCGCTTCATCTCCTCGATGGTCGCCAGGTCGGTCCCCTGGCGGGCGGCCTCGATCTCCTTGCGGACCTTCTCCAGCTCGACCTGGGCGTACTGGTTCGACGGGTCGAGCCGGACCGCCTGCTGGTACTCCACCAGCGCCCGCTCGAGCACGCCGGCCTCGTGGAACCGCTTGCCCTTCTCGAAGTGCTCCACCGAGGCCTGCACCTGGGCCCGCAGCAGGTTCGCCTTGTACTGGATGTTGCCCGGCTCCTGGTTCACGGCCTCCGACCATCGGAGGACCGCTTCGTCCCAGTTCCCGTTCTGCGTGGCGATCTCCGCCTGCCGCGCCGCCCGGAAGCCGGTGCAGCCGGAGACGGCGAGCCCGAGGAGCACCACCAGCGCCAGGGTTCGAATCGTCGCACTCTGTCCCAGTCCCATGTCCTACCCTCCATTCGCGCGGCCGATCGGCAATCGCTCGGCCGGCACATCGGGGAAATCGACGAACGCGAGGTCGACGGATTCGTAACCGATCCGGATCAACCGGAACTTGCCGTCGATGACGTCGCCCAGCCGGACGTTGTAGATCTCCTCGCCGTCGGTGAAGACGGCGATCGGCTGCTCCTCCGGACCGAAGCTGCCGACGAAGTCGAGCTCGATCGGAGGCGGTTGCGGTCCGAGCGGCTCCGGGGGCGGAGCCTCGACCCGTTGCACCGGTTCCGGCGTCGGCTCCGGCTTCGGCTCCGGGGCCGGCTTCGGCTCCGGTCGCGGCGGCTCGTAGAAGCGGAACGGGTCGCGCCCCGGCTCGTACTGGCTCGCCACGTCGTCCAGGGGGCCCGAGCGCAGCTCCACCACCTGGTGGACGGCGGGATCCGCCGTGCTTCGGCGCGCGGCCCGGGCCCTCACCGGGGATCGTCCGTTCTCGTCGTCGCCGGCCCCGCCGCCGGTCTCGACGCCCAGGAGCAGCGCCAGGACCACGGAGGCTCCCAGCAGGCCCAGGAGCGTGATCTGGCGCCGGCTCACGTCGTCCCCCCCGCGGTCGAGCCGCCGTCCGCGGGCTCCGCCCCGGCGGCCGCCCCGGCGCCCTCTTCGGCGAACAGGGTCGAGAGCGACAGCCGGATCCGGAGCTGGTTCCCCGGCTCGCCGTCGCCGCCGGAGAGGCTCACCTGCTCGAGGGTGATGAACGTCGGGGTCAGCTCGAGCAGGTTGATGAACCGCCGCAGCTCGACGTAGGTGCCGGACACGCTGAAGGTGAAGTACCGCTTGACCAGCCCGTAGTCCTCGATCTCCTCGGCCGGGTAGCTCATGGCGCTCGGCTCGAGCCCGGAGCGGCGGGCCAGGTCCTGCACCTCGCTGGTCACCTTGGTGAAGCGGGCCCGTTCGCTGGCCAGGCGGTCGTCGTAGAGCGCGGCCAGCTCGCTCCGGGTGTCCCGGGCGGAGGTGACCAGCGCCTCGAGCTCCTCGGCTTCGCGCTCCAGCTCTTCGAGCTGCCCGGCCCGGGACTCGAGGCGCGCCCGCAGGCTCTCCACCTGGCCGGCGTAGACCATCCGGTAGGCCGAGAACAGGGCGAGGTTGAGGACGAAGAAGACGAGCGGGGGCACCCAGATCCACGGCCGCCGGCGCCAGATCCGATCGATGCGGCTTTGCAGGCTCATCGCACCTCCGGCGCGGACGACGCCGGCGCGCCGAGGCGCGCCGCGCGGTTCGGCTCGGTCCGGGCGCTCCGGGCGTCCGCGGGCGGCTCGTCGTCGGACGGGTCGCGGGGCGGCGGCTCGTCGTCGGGCGTCTCTTCGGGGGCCGGGTCGGAGGGCTCTTCGTCCGTCGAGAGCTTGCCCGGCGCGTAGATCGTCTCGATGTCGAAGTCGATCAGCCCGTTGTCCCGGCGCCGTTGCTGGAGCAGGGTCGGGTGCTCGAAGGCCCGATCGCCGAACAGCGCGTCCACCATGTTCAGGATCGACTCGTCGTTGCGGGCGACGGCGTCGATGCGCAGGCGCACCCACTTCTCGTCGCCCGCCCCGTCGGCCGACGCGACGCGGGCCGAGCTCCGCTCGGCCCCGTTGTGCTCGCTGGGCGAGAGCCGCGTGAGGCGGATGTCATCGGGGAGGATCTCCGCCAGGGCGTCGAACAGGCGGCTCCACGCGAAGCGCCGGCGGTCGATCCGGGCGTTGAGGTACTGGACCTG
>JASFUJ010000276.1:0-5436 GCA_050050355.1 Acidobacteriota bacterium | reverse complement strand
CGCAGCCTGCGCTGGTCCAGGGGGCCCGGCGCCGCCGACGTCGAGCTCGACAGCGGCGTCGGCGAGATCCTGGTCGAGCTGCGGTAGGGCGGCCGAGCCGGCCCCGGCCGGCCCCGGCCGACCCCGTCCGGGCAGAGTGAAGCGGTACACTCTCCTCACCCCATGCTCGGCACCCTGCACGTCTGTCTCGTCCATCCGGAGATCCACTTCAACACCGGCAACGTCGGCCGCACCTGCCTGGCGGCCGGCGCCCGGCTCCACCTGGTGGAGCCGCTCGGCTTCTCCCTGGACGACGCCGCGGTCCGCCGGGCGGGGCTCGACTACTGGCCGCGGGTCGATCCGCGGGTCTGGCCCGGCTGGGAGGCGCTCGAGGAGGCTCTGCCGGAGCTGGGCGCGCCGTTCTTCTTCACCAGCGAGGCCGAGCGCACCCTGTGGGACGTGACCTACCCGGAGCGGACGGTGCTCGTGTTCGGTCCGGAGAGCGTCGGGCTGGAGCCCGCCATCCGGCAGAAGTACGAGGATCGCCTGCTGCGGATCCCGATGGCCGATCCCGGGCTCCGCTCCCTCAACCTCTCCACCAGCGTCGGCATCACCCTGTACGAGGTGCTGCGGCAGTGGCGCGGCCGCTGAGCCGTCCGCGACGAGCTCCCCACCCGTTCACCGGCCATGCCCGCGCCGACTCTGCGCCGCAGGTTCCTGCGGCTCACCGTCCTCAACGTCCTCGCCAACCTGTCGGTCCCCCTCGCCGGGCTGGTCGACACCGGCATGCTCGGCCACCTGGAGGACATCCGCTTCCTGGGCGGCGTCGCCCTGGGCACGGTGATCTTCGACTTCGTCTACTGGTCGTTCGGGTTCCTGCGCATGGGAACCACCGGCCTGACGGCCCAGGCGGTGGGCCGGGAGGACCGCCGGGAGCTCTGCCTGGTGCTCTACCGCGCTCTCACCCTGGCCGGTCTCCTGGCGGGCGGGCTCCTGCTGCTCCAGGTTCCGCTGCGCGAGCTCGGGTTCGGCCTGCTGCAGGGAGAGGCGGCGGTGAAGGACGCCGGGCGCGCCTACTTCGCGGCCCGCATCTGGGCCGCCCCGGCGACGCTCGCCAACTTCGCCCTCCTCGGCTGGTTCCTGGGACGGGAAGAGAGCGGCCGGGCGCTGGCGATGACCGCCACCGCCAACGGGCTCAACGTGGTCCTGGACTACGTCTTCATCCTGCGCTTCGGCTGGGGCGCCGGGGGCGCCGGGGCGGCCACGGCGCTCTCTCAGTACGGCATGCTCGGGGTGGGCGCCGTCCTGCTGCTGCGCTCGAAGCCCCTGGCGACCTGGAGCTGGCGGGACGTCCTGGAGCGCACCGAGCTCGGAGCGCTCCTCGCCCTCCACCGGGACATCCTCGTGCGGACCGCCTGCCTGGTGTCCACGTTCGCGGTGTTCACCAGCCTGAGCGCCGCCCTCGGCACGGCGACCCTGGCGGCCAACACCATCCTGCTCAAGCTCTTCTACCTGGTCTCCCACGGGGTCGACGGCGCCGCCTTCGCCACCGAGAGCCTGGCCGGGATCCTCCGCGGCGCCGGGGACGCCGCCGGGCTCCGCCGCCTCGTCCGGCTCGCGACGGTGGTGGGTCTGCTCTTCCCCATACCCGTCCTGGCGGTCCTCCTGGTCGCGCCGGCGCCGGTCTACGGCCTGCTGACGGACCATGGCGACGTGATCGCCCTGGCCACCGCGCACGGCTGGTGGCTCGTTCCCGTCCTCCTCCTCGGCGCCGTCGCGTTCGTCTACGACGGCCTCTACCTGGGCCTCACCGCCGGCTCCGCCCTGCGCAACGCCATGCTCCTGTCCGTGGCCGTCGGCTTCCTGCCGCTGGCGTTCCTGGCGCACCGGATCGGCGACAACCACCTGCTGTGGGCCGCCATGGCGGTCTTCATGGGCGTGCGCGCCCTGACGCTCGAGATCCCGCGACGGCGGGTGATGCGGGTGGGATGACTCGAGAGCCCGCTCGCCTTCGGCTTCTTACTGGCCGCCCTTCGGACGCGGAGGCGGAGGCGGAGGCGGTCCCTGGGGGCGACTCTGCGGCACGGGAGGGCTCGTAGATCGCGGCGATCGAATACACCGTCGGAGACGCGATGAAGAGGTACTGGTAATTGATCGCCCGATACTCCCCCGTCTCCTCGTCGAACTCGCAGGGTTCTTCGAGCACCAGGTCCCGTTCGTCGGCTGCCACCGCGACGTCGGCGTTCTTCAGCTTCCCCGCGTAGACACTCCCGTTGCTCAGGGACACCGTGACCCAATGGTGAGGGGCGTACGTGCGTGCGAAGTCGTCCCACGCGCTCGGAAACGCGGAGCTCGATGCGATCCGTCCCAGGCTCCGGGCACCGAAGGATCCGATCAGACCGGCCACGACTCCGCCGGCGAGGTGTCCGGCATGGGGAGCGAACGCTCTCATCAACCCTCTCGGGGACATCCCTTCGTAGGTCTGCGGAAACAGGTGGATCGGTGGCTGCAACCCGAGGCGGTTCGCGAACAGAGCGTAGAGCGTGACTCCGACGACACTGAAGCCCAGCAGCCGGACCAGGGTGCGCCAGTCCTTCTCTCTCCAGTGAACACCGACCAGGACCTCGTAGATCCGGTTTCCCATGAGGCCGGGGAGCACGGCGATCAACAGGATGAGCACGGCGGTTGCGGTCGTCGGCATCGTCACGGTTCTGAACGGGCCGGTTCTCCGCCGGGCAGCGCCACGGATTGCGCGCCCGACCAAGGTGATTCCGCGACATTACCGCCCATTGTTCCGAAAATCAAAGATTCACGGAATGCCTGCTTCAGGTCCTGCCGAGTGCCGCCCGGCGCCGGGCGATCGCCCGTGTCACCGGGTACGCCACCACGGCCACGACGAGCGCCGCCACCGTCAGCAGCGTCGCCTGGCCGGGCGCCGGGCGGCCGAGGGTCGCGGCGCCGGCCCGGAGGACGCCGGACGTCCCGAGCACCACGGTCACCGCCACCACCGGGGTCGTGACCGCGTTGGCGAACGCTCCGTTCAGGGCCCGCGACCCCATCAGCCGCCGGTCGTTGACCGCCACGAAGAGGAAGATCGCCGCCACCGGCAGGAGCACGCCGTTGAACGCCTGGGCCAGGAGGATCGCCGGTACCGGCCGCACCGAGCTCACCCCGAAGCCGACGCCGACCGCCAGGACCGCCAGCCAGACCGCCCGGTAGCGCCACGACGCCGGCTCCCAGCGGGGATCCTCCGGACCCTCCCCGAACAGCCCCCGCGCGGTGAGCGCCGCCGCCAGCGGGGCGGTCACCGCCGAGGTGAGCCCGGCCGCGGCCAGGCCCCAGCCGAACAGGTGCGCCGCCCACGGACCGAGCCGCGCCGAGAGCTCGGCCGCCAGGGCGTCGAAGGCGAACGGCCCGGCGAGGGACGCGCCCACCACCACGACCCCCATGGAGATCAGCCCTCCCAGGACCACGGCCACCCCCAGGCCGAAGCGGATCTCCCCCAGCTCCTGCCCCGCCGCCAGGCCGGAGCCGAGGAACAGGTTGTAGGGCACCACCGTCGTCCCCACCAGCCCCAGGACCAGCAGCCCGGCCCCCGCCGGCGCCCTCGGCACCACCAGCCCGCGCAGCAGCTCCCCGGCCGGCGGCAGCACGAAGAGCGCGGTCAGCAGGAACGCGACGCCCATCAGCGCCACCAGCGCCGCCAGCGCGTGGGCCACCGCCTTCGGCGCGCCGAGCCACAGGAGCCCCGCCGCCAGCAGGCCGGCCGCCAGCGCCAGGATCCATGGCCGGATCCCGAGGATCAGCTCCGCGCCGGCGGCCGCCCCCAGCAGGTTGCCGGCCTCGTAGGCGGCGCACCCCAGGCCGATCGCCCCGATCACGAGCACCAGGACCGCCGCGCCGCCGGGTCCGCCCCGGTAGCTCTCCCGCAGGGCCCGGGCCAGGTCCCGGCCGGAGGCGGAGGTCAGGCGCGCGCTCGCCTCCTGGAGCACCAGGGTCGCCACGATCGAGAACCCCAGCGCCCAGAGCAGGGCGACCCCGTGGGAGGCGCCGGAGACCGCGCAGGTGGTCACCGTACCGGGCCCGATGAAGGCGGCGGCGATGACCGACCAGAGGACGACCGCCAGCAGGCGCTTCACGGCGCCCCCCAGCCGCCGCCGCCCGGCGTCTCGAGGATCAGCCGGTCGCCGGCCGCCAGGTCGCATCCGTCCACCGGTCCCAGGTCGAGCCGCTCCCCGCCGGCGCGGACCACCCGCTGGCTCCCGGGCAGCCCCGGCTCCCCGCCCGCCATGCCGAACGGGCGCTCCACCCGGTGCTGGGTGAGCACCGAGAGCGCCACCGGCTCCAGGAAGACCAGCTCCCGGACCGCCCCGTCACCGCCCCGCCGGCGCCCGGCCCCGCCCGAGCCCCGGCGCACCGCGAAGCGCTCCAGCCGCACCGGATAGCGGTGTTCCAGGACCTCCGGGTCGGTGATCCGGGTGTTGGTCATGTGGGAGTGGACCGCCGAGGCGCCGGCGGCGCCGGCGGTGGCGCCGCAGCCGCCGCAGACCGTCTCGTAGTAGCCGAAGCGCTCGGTGCCGAAGAGGACGTTGTTCATGGTGCCCTGGCTGCAGGCGGCGAGGCCGAGGGCCTTGATCAGGGTGTCCACCAGCCGCTGGCTGGTCTCCACGTTGCCGCCCACCACCGCCGGAGCCTCCCGCGGGTCCTCCGGAAACTCCGGGGAGAGGATCCCCGCCGGGATCGCCAGCTCGACCGGCCGCAGCAGACCCTCGTTGAGCGGCAGCGGCTCGGGCACCAGGAGCCGCAGGACGTAGAGCACGGCGCTCCGCACCACCGCCGGGGTGGCGTTGAGGTTTCCCGGGTGCACCGGGGCCGACCCCTCGAAAGAGATCCGCGCCCGCCCCTCCTCCACCGCGACGGTCACCGCCAGGGGCGAGCCGTCGTCCAGACGCTCCTCGGCCCGGTGGACGCCGTCCCCCAGCCGGGTCAGGGCGGCGCCGAGCCGCTCCGCCGACCTGCCGGCGAGGACGCCCATCTGCTCGACGACGGTGTCGCGCCCGTGGGTCTCGGCCAGCCGGCGCAGGGCGGCCGCCCCGCGGTGATTGGCCGCCACCTGGGCCTCCAGGTCCGCCAGGTTCTCGGCCGGGTTGCGGCTCGGGTACGGGGCGCCGGTCAGCAGCTCCCGGACCGTCTCCCAGCGGGGCTCGCCGGCGTCGAGGACGCGGGTGGGCGCGAGCACGACCCCCTCCTCGGCGAGGGTCCGGGCGTCCGGCGGCATGGAGCCGGGCCGGGTGCCGCCGATCTCCGCGTGGTGGGCGCGGCTCGCCACATAGCCCAGCAGCTCGCCGCCGTCCCGCCGGGGGTCGACCGGGGAATGGATCGGGGAATGGACCGGGGTGACGACGGTCACGTCCGGCAGGTGGGAGCCGCCGAAGGCGGGGCTGTTGGTGACCACGG
>JASFUJ010000275.1:0-5470 GCA_050050355.1 Acidobacteriota bacterium | reverse complement strand
GCAACTCCACCTCCTCCAGGCCCAGGACCACGTCCATCTCCCCGATCCGCGCCAGCGGCCCACCGACCAGCTCCTGCAGGTGGGAGCCGCCGGCGAGCGGCACCCGCTCCCCCTCGTAGAGCACGACAAACCCCTGGAGGCCGAGCAGCCAGTTGGCGGTGCCCGCGCCCAGGGCGGTCAGGACGCCGAAGATCACCAGCGCCTCGGCCCCCGCCACCGGCCGCCGGCTGCGCGCCAGGTCGATCGACCGGACCACGCCGCGGACCAGGAGGGCGGCCATCGCGAGCCCCGCGAGGGCCGCGAGCAGCACCGGTGAATGCCCGAAGAGACCGGCTTTCAGGGCCACCCAGTCGGCCGCGGCCACGGCCAGCGGCAGCCAGGAGAGAACGGCCGCCCGCCGGCCCCGGAGACCGGGTCGGGAAGGATGGGAGCGCTGGCGGGGCACGAGAGAGCGGGCGGAGCCTCCGGCGTCAGTACGAGATCGGGCGCTGCAACGGCTTGGTGAAGCCCTGGCCGCGGTTGTGCTTGGTGCAGGACCCGAACGAATCGGGGGTGGTGTTCCGGCTCAGGGTGTAGCAGGTGACCGCCGTGCCGGTCCAACCCTGGGGGTCGTAGAACCGCAAGCTGGCGCCGTTCATGAACCGGTAGGCGTTGCGGGTGCCGGCGCCGCCGTCCTCGCCGATGCCGAGCACCTCGCTGGTGCCGTGGATGGTGCCGAAGCCGGTGCCGCCGTGGCAGTTGGCGCAGGCCATGCCGAAGATGTTGCCGTTGTTGGCGTTCCGGTTGGCGGCGCCGGCGAGGGCGGTCGTGTCTACCCAGTCGCTCGAGTTGCCGGTGTGGTCCCCCAGCGCGCCGCCGAACTGGTAGCGGCCGGGAACGTGGCAGCGGTAGCAGCCGTACGATAGCCCGGCGTAGGTTCCTTCCGCGGCCCCGCCGGCGGCGTCCTTGAGCAGGTACTCGGACGGCGATCCGTGGGCGTTGCCGTTGGCGCCGTTGGCGCCGTCGGTGGTGTGGCAGTCGGCGCAGCCCATGACCGAGGTGTCGTTCCAGACCGGGTTGCCGAGCTCATCGGTGCCCAGGTTGGTGAGCAGGCTGGTTCCGGAGGTCGCGTCCCCCTCCCACAGGGTGTTGCCGCCGGCGATGTTCTGGTACGCCACGTAGCGGCTCTGGGACTGGCCCCGGATCGCGTGACGCGAGTAGATCCCCTGGGGCGGGTCGGCGATGCCGTCGCCGTCCTGGTCGGTGGTGGCGACCACGCGGGCGGCGATGTTCACCACCCGGCCCCGGTCCTGCTGATCGTAGTCGTTGGTGATCAGGGCGTCGCCGAACGGGTTGAGCGCATCGCCGCCGTCGGTGGCGTTGAAGGAGGTGGCCGCCCCGTCGGCGTCGTGGCAGGTCAGGCAGAACGGGTCGAGGTGGGTCGAGGTCTCGGTGCGCCAGGTGGCGTCGGCGCTGTTCCAGTCGGCCGCCGCGCCGGCGCTCGCCGCGATCGCCGCCTTGTCGTAGCTGAAGACCACGGCGCCGTCGTCGGAGCTCTTGAGGTCGATGGTCGTCGTGCCGCCGTCCCCGCCGTGGTAGGTGGGGTTGGTCACCGTCTCCCCGGCGCTCACCCCGCCCTCGGCGTGGCAGACCACGCAGTCGAAGTTGGTGAGCGCACCGCCCATCACGCCGCCGTTGCCCACGTGATGGGACTGCCGGCCGAAGTCGGCCTCCACCGCCCGACGCGAGCCCTGCATGGACGTGCCGTGGCAGTCGAGGCAGCCCCCGCCGCCGCCGAAGAAGCCGGCGTCGTGGGCGTGGCACTCGATGCACCGGCGGTCCGCGTTGTGCGAGTGGTCGCCGCCGGAGGTGTCGTTGCGCCAGTGGTTGGTCTTGGTGTGGCAGGCCTCGCAGATGCCGTCGTCGTAGGGGGCGTTCTCGACCCCGGAGCGGTCCCCGAGGAAGCTGAGCCGGCCGGGGTCGTCCCCCGGCTGGTCGCCCGGGTTGGTGCCGCCGGCCACGTCGTCGAAGTGGAACCGCACCGTCATGGTGCCGCTGTTGGGCGTGGTCAGGGCCTCCCGGATCAGGAAGATGTTGGTGGTCCGGTGCGGGGTGTGGCAGTTGAGGCAGCCCATGGCCCAGTTGCCGTACTTGGTGCTGGTGTTCTGGCTCGAATGGGTCGGCAGGGCGTGGCAGTCGGTGCAGAGCTGGCCGCCGAAGGTCCGGCGCAGGAGCTGGCCGCTGCCGGCCGCCCGGGAGCCGGCGTTGTTGACCCGGACCCCCTGGCTCACCCGGGCCATGTTGCCGCCGGCGTCGGTCCCCTGGACGGTCAGGTAGTGGTCCCCGTTGACCAGCCCGGTGGTGTCCAGGTCGAGCTCGTAGACCGAGCAGTCGGCGCCGCAGGAGTAGTTGGCGTTGACCGTCGCCGGCGACAGGGCGCCGCCGTCCACCGACCACTGGACCGGGTCGGTGGCGGCCAGGCCGCCGGCGTCGTAGACCTGGATCTTCACGCGGTCGATGCCGCCGACGACGGCGTTGCGCCGCGGGGCGACGATCATGATCGTCGGCGCCGCCTCGTCCGCCCCGCAGGCGGGCACGTCGAACGGGCCGAGCACCTCCGGATCGACCCCGCTCACCCCGTCCGGGTCGGTGTAGTCCACCTGGACCCAGTACTGGGTCGACGGGCTCAGGCCGGTGACCAGGCACTGGCGCGGCGAGGCGCCGGTCAGGGTGCCGCAGGCGGCCATCGCCGGGAAGCTGTTGGAGGTGTTGTACTGGACGTTGGTGGTGCCGTTGCCGTTGTCGTCGTCGGCGTGCCGGCTGGTGACCGTGACCTGGCGGCAGGAGCTGACGGTCCCGGAGCTGCCGAGCACGGCGGTGGCGTCGACCGCCGCGGAGCCCGGGGTGAGCGGCCCGATCTGCGAGCCGGTCGAGTAGTTGACGCAGGTGTCGCGGGCGAAGATCTCGTACCAGTAGGCGGTCCCGTTGGTCACGCCGGTGTCGGTGAAGCTGGCGCCGGAGCCCACGTAGACCACCGTCGAGGCGCCGAGGGTGTTGCCCGCGGCGTAGGTGGCGCCCTCCGCGGGCGCGTCGGCGATCGCCGCGGTCGAGCGCAGGACGACCACCTCGATGAAGTCGCCGTCGGCCGGGTTGCTCCACGAGAGCGCCACCTGGCCGTCCCCCGGGGTGCCACCGAACCCGGACGGGTTCGCCGTCGACAGGTTGTCGATGGTCACCGTGGCGCTGCCGGCGTCGTCGTAGACCGGGCCGTTGGTGCTGGTGATCCCGGTGACGGTCCCGGTGACCGCGTAGCTCGCTCCCGGCGGCGCCGGCATGGCGGCGGGGCTCTTCGGCGTCACCCGCACCCGGTACTGGGTGAGGGTGGTGGTGGCGGTGATGTTGGTGGCGAGGGGGACGTTCTGGGTGTCGGCCGGGTTGCTCACCGAGCCGTAGACCGTCGCCCCGTCGTCGCTGGTGATCTCCACCAGGGAGAGCCCCGTCGCGGTGCCCACGGCGAAGTCCACCTGCACGGCCGTGACCGTGTCGGTGCCGGCGCCGGTCTGGAGGGTGAAGGCGTCCAGGTCCGCCGCACCGTCGCCCGGGCAGCGGCTGGCGTCCGCCGGATCGGTGCCGTCCCCCACCGTGGTGGTCTCACCCACCGCCGCCGGGGTGTGGGGGCCGGTCTCGACGCCGGCCGCGTAGTTGATGCAGGTGTCGCGGGCGAAGATCTTGTACCAGTAGGACGTGCCGTTGGTGACCCCGGTGTCGGTGAAGCTGGTCCCGGCGCCCGCGTAGACCACCGTGCTCGCCCCGAGGGTGTTGCCGGCGGCGTAGGTGGTGCCTTCCACGGGAGAGTCGCCGATCGACGACGTCGAGCGCAGGATCACCACCTCGGCGAAGTCGCCGTCGACCGGGTTGGACCAGTTGAGATCGACCTGGGAGTCGCCGGGGGTGATGGTCCCCCAGGTGGCATCGCCGGGCGACTGGTTGTCCACCGTCACCGTCGCGCTGGCCGTGTCCTGGAGGTCCTTGGTGTTGCTCACGGTGACGTCTGTGACCGTCCCGGTGACCGCGTAGCTCGCTCCCGGCGGCGCCGGCATCGCCGCGTGGGTCTTCGGCGTCACCCGCAGCCGGTACTGGACGCTGGTGGTGGTGACGTCGATCGGCGTCGTGAGCGTGATCGACTGGACGTCGGTCGGGTTCGACGCCGAGCCGTAGACCGTGGCCCCGTCGTCCGAGGTGACCTCCACCAGGGAGAGCGACTCCGCGGTGCCAGCGGCGAAGGTCACACCGGCGGCCGTCGCCTGGTCGGTGCCGGAGCTGGTGCTCAGGGTGAACGCGTCCAGGTCGGCCGCACCGTCGCCGGGGCAGCGGCTGGCGTCCGCCGGGTCGGTGCCGTTGCCGACGGTGGTGGTGGCCCCCGCCGTGTAGGTGACCACGATGTAGCCCACGTCCCAGTCCACGTCGTAGCCGTCCGGTCCCTGGTTGCGGGTGGTCAGCGAGCGCACGGCGAGCGTTCCCACCTGGGCCCAGGAGAGCGCCCCGAGGGAGACGCTGGCGGTGACGTAGGCGGGCTCGTTCTGGGTGGTCGCGGCGACGATGGTGGTGTTGAAGTTGGTGCCGTCGACCGCGGCGTCGAACTGGTAGGCGTCGTTCCCGGGGGGAGCGGTCGTGCGGTAGTCGACCCAGACCGTCACGTCCGAGATCGGCCCCAGGTTGGTGTTGTCGAAGCCGGCCAGCACGAGGCTGGAGGCGCTGGAGCTCACCAGGGCACCGGCGCCGTCGTCCGCCAACGCCTGGTTGGGGTTGGTCACCGTCCCGTTGGGTGTCGCCGTGGTCGGGAACAGGGTGACCGTCTGGGCGGCCACCGGCCCGGTCAGCCCGACCGAGAGCAGCCCGAGAAAGACCAACGGAACGAGGACGTGCTGGGGGGACCGGGGGCTCACGGCAGATCCTCCGTCAGCGTGTTGGAGTCCACGTAGTGGACCCCGTGGCAGGTCAGGCACTGGACGTTGCCCGAGGCGTCGAACGCCAGGTCGTTGCTGGCGTTGGAGTCGGCGCCGGCGCTCCCCTGGACGGCGCCGTTGCCGTCCAGGGGCGTCGCCCGGTCGTAGCCGCGACCGTTGACCCCCAGGGCCACCCCCACCGGGTGACTCTTGGGGTTGCCGTCCCAGGTCTCGACCGCGGTGTGGTCCATCTCCCAGGAGCGGTGGCAGTCCCGGCAGAGCACGCTGCCGGCCCCGGCCTCGTCCAGGGGCGCCCGCAGGAACGGCCAGGCGGCCGAGAGCTCCCAGCGCTCCCCCAGCGCGTAGTTGCCGGCCCCGAACGACACGCTCACGCCGCTGTCCAGCGCCACGTCCACGCCCACCGACTGCTCGGGGAAGAAGCTGATGCCGTTGTCCTTCGAGTACCGGAAGGCGGCGTTGTTCTCGTTGCCGGCGGTGGTGATCTCGACCAGGTACCAGACCCCCTCGGCACCGGTGAACGTGCC